>JBILJE010000101.1:0-9565 GCA_044377395.1 Rariglobus sp.
TTCCACCAGAATCCAGTGCAGGCGGCGCACATCTATAAATTATGGGGGTACTATCACGGTGCCGCCAACCGGCCAGTCGAGGCGGCCAACAAGCTTAACCGTGCACGTGAGGTGTATGTATCCGCTATGCAGAAAGAACTCGGCAGCGGAAACTATTCTGGTGCGGTGAAGCTGGCCTCCAGCATGGAGGTCAACCTCGGTATTTCTTCGGTCGTGCGAAGCGAACGCGGTGGTTGGCTGCTTAAATTGGGCCGCACACTAGAGGCACGCCGTGATCTGCTAGCCGCACTGGCCGATATGCCCGAGGATGGGCGCACCCGGGAGTTATTGACGGGAGTGGATGCCCTCCGAACCAACCAAGGCGGCCCTTGACACATCCTTTTTTAGAAGGAGCGGAGGAGGAAGCAGACGGCGTGACAGGGCGGCGGAGTCCGCGACAGAGAACTGGCGCGACGTGTGCCGCTGGGGATCTTTGGACTTTACGAACCACCCGAGGCGACCGTTCTCACTGTTTTGTATATTATGTAACGGCCTGGCACTTTTCAGCCCAATGTATCCATGTAACGGCCCGACCCCCTCGGCTTATTGTCATTTCACCGGACAGCGTTGGGTTATTCACGGGCCTCGTTCGGCATTGTTTTTTCAAGTTCATTATCTACTTCGAAGCAAAGTGCGATTCGCCCATTGCTATCAGAATAGATGCCGTTTTCCCCCATATCCTGATCATTACTAATTGATTCATCTATGTCTTCAATAGCACCCCAAAAAATGGAAAAAAAACGAGAATCTGCATCAACATGCGAATAACCGAGAGAGAAACATTTCTTCCTCAATAAAAGTATAGCACTATCATGGATCTCGTCTTTAAATGGCCAATATCGAACTCCAACTATTTGACCCGAAGTATTCCTAAGCCAATCGTAATGGCCTGTACTACCGGGAAATAGAGTTAGCGGACTGTAATCGGGAATGATCGATTCCCTCTCGGATAGCACTAGTCGAATTTTCAGCGTGGCATCCAAGTAAACAATAAGCCAAAGAGTTTTCATATGTATCATTATAGATCCTTCAATGCCTCCCGTATACGCTGAAGACGCTGACTTTGAACTGGGTTTATCGCCGACTGCTTACCCTCCTCAACAGCTCTTTTGGCAATCTCTTCTAACCGCAATAAATCGTCCTTGGACGGAACCACATCGCTCAATTTTTTAACCCATTTTTTAGCCTCGTTGCTGGTGAGTTTACTGAGTTGATTACTACTTACACCATCATATGCGCTTGATGTGACCCCAATTTCACTCGAAACAACAGAAACCACTGGTTTGAGCGCGACGGCTGCAACTACATTAAACCCAATTCCTGTCGCTATAGTAATTGCAGCGGTGTTAGCCCCCTTGTTCAAAGCTGCACCCACGTTAATGCCTTTCTTTTCACAGTCCTCCTTACCCGCGTCGTCAACTGCCTGTTGCACTAAGTCGCCTACGGTGTCCGCTACTCCTGCAATCGCAGCCATAACTAAAAGCCCCTCAGCACTGTTCAGTGAACTTAAGTAGAGGCCGTAAGGATCAACGTATATAACCGGATTATTTCCCACATACGCATACAGGTTCACCCCACCGCGTTCACCAATCGGATCCCTGCTTAGCCAAAGGCTGGGACCCGATGCGCTTTTCGTAGCCGCATGCTTTGCAACCCGAAGCAGTTTAGACATTTGAGAATCAAAAACCGGGGCGCGACTTGGCGAACGGCGGCAAAAAACCCCGGTGCGAGTTTTCAGCCCGCGCACGCCCGCACGCGGGGCGCGGTTGGGTGGCGTGCGGAGGGTCGCTAACATGCGCGCCAAGTAGGCAGCTTTGAGCAGCTAAGGAAAGAAGCTTTTCAGGGTAAACGAAACGTGTCCGGGTTTTGGCGTGCGTCCCAAAACCGGCTGATTTCAACGACGCCGTGCACCGCATCGACCTCGTAATAAATCACGACCCAAGGCTTGTGCGCGAGACGACGAACGCCGGGGCGCTCGCGCACGGGCGAGCCAAGGTGAGGCAAAGGGCCAAGCATCAGCGCTCGATCAACCAGCTTGTTTCCCAGCCGTTGCGCCGCCGCAGGGTTGTCTTCGGCTATAAACCCGACGATAGCGGCTAGATCCCGGTTGGCCTGCGCGGAGAAGATTACCGCGCAACCCATGAACGGATGTTTTGGCGGATTTGCTCAGCGCTCAAGGTGGGCTCGGTGCGCAGGGAGTGCCGCCCGGCGTCGATGGCCGCGAGTTGCTCGGGGGTTTCATCGGGCATGAGGCGAGTGGCGATCCAGTCGGACACCTCGCGCATTTGATCGGGGGTAAAACGCTCCAAGGCGGCTTCGACTTCGGTTACAGTGCTCATGGTTGAGATAATGTGACCTCGGCGGTGGTTGGCAATCTCGCCGAGGGATGACACCGCGCATGCACTTCGAGCAGTTGGCGGATCGTCACTTCGGTATAAATCGCCGTTGTCTCCAGTTTCTCGTGGCCGAGCAGTTGTTGTATAAACCGGATGTCCGCGCCGCCTTCGAGCATGTGGGTCGCGCAGGTGTGCCGCAACAAGTGGCAGGAACCGCGCTTTTCGAGGCCCGCGCGCGTCATCCACGCCGAGACCATGCCGGACACGACGTCGGGCTTAAAACCCGTGCCGTAGGCCGTCAGGAAGAGGGTCGGCGTGCGTGCGTCCAGCACGAGACGCGGGCGGACTTCGCCCTCGTAGCGTTTCACCCACGCGGCGGCGCGAGGCCCAAGGGGAACGACGCGGTCTTTTTTGCCTTTGCCCTGGCGCACCGTGACGGTGCCGCGTTCGGGGTTCACGTCGGGGCATTCGAGGCGGCAAAGCTCCGTCCGGCGCAACCCCGTCGCGTAAAGCACTTCCAGCATGGCGCGGTCCCGCAGCCCGAGCAGGTCGGCGACGTCGGGCACGGCGAGCAGTTTTTCGAGTTCGTCGCGCGAGAGTCCGGACACGGGCAAGCGGCGTTCGGGCCGGGGCAACTCCAGTTCGGAAGCGGGGTTGTGGATCAGGATGTTTTGCCGCGTCAGCCAGCGGAACCAGTCGCGCAAGGTGCCGATGCGCTCCCGCTGGGTTGACCAAGACAGGCGCTTGCCGGGTTTTTGTTCGTAGCGAGACAACCAACGTTGATACGCCTCCAAAATCGGCCGCGTCACCTCGGCCGCGCGGGTCACATCGCGCTCTTGCGCCCACTGCGCGAAGAAGCGCAGGCTAAAACCCCGCCCCTCAAGCGTGCTTTCCGAGTAGTTGCGCGAACGCAGCGCCTCAAGCCACGCGTCCACGCAGACGGCGAGCGCGTCGGCGGCGTCGCGCACGAGCGCGGAGGCGTGCGGGGCGTTGCCGCCAAACGCGAGGGAGCCGGGTTTCGCCCTCTGCGCCCGTTCGCGTAAGCGAGCCACCGCCGCGAAGCCTTTTTTGCCGGCCATGGGGTTACGTTACGGCGGCCTACGGTTACGCGGCGGCTTGGTCGTCGTCCCGTGGGCGCGGGTTTTCGTCGTCGGCAGGCTTGGGCGGCGGGGTTTCAGAGGGGGAATCGGGCTTTTCGTCGGGCCGCGACCCGCCCGCGATCCCCCCGTTTTGGCCCCGCGATGACCCCGCGAGGTCGTCGTTTACCCCCGCGAGGTTTGCGCCGTAACCATGGGGGCGGGTGGCGCGGGCCTCCAGACGGCGGAGTTTTTCAACGTCAAGCAGGCCGGGCAGGTGTTTGCCGCCGTCCTGGCCGTCGCCGTCGTAAAGCAGCTCATAAACAAAACTCTGCCCCCGGTCGCCCCGGTGCGGGAGCAGGTATTCCAGACTGACGAGCCGGTCCAGATGGATGCGTAATTGGGTGTCACCCCATCCGGTGAACACACGGATTTCCCGGCGGGTAAAAAGCACGTTCGCGCGCTCGCAGCCCGCCACCTTCGCGCGCTCGGCGACGAAGCGCGAGAGGTGCGCCAAGAGCCGCCGCGTCTGCGGGGGCATTTCATCGAGGCAGCGGCCAAGGACGTCATGGGCGAGGCGGTTGGCCGCCGCGATGTCGTCGAGCGTGACCTCGATGTATTCGACGGCGTTTCCGTGGTCGTCGTCGGCGGTTTTGACCGGGCGTTGATACTGGTGCAGGAGCGTAATGACGCGGATCAGCGCGAGGTATTTGGTGTGGTCGCGGCGCGAGCGCGTGCGGTCGTCTTGGAAGGTCAGGCGCTCGGCGTAGGGGTTGACGACGCGCAGCGGGCGGAGGAGCCGTTGCGCGTTACGGTGGAGCGCGAGCACGGCCGCGCGCGCCTCGGTGCGCAGGAGCCCGGCAAGCGTCTCGCGCTCGCGCTGCAAGCGGTGGATTGCCGCCGTCTGTTCGCGGCCCTCGTCCACGGTCAGGATGAGGCAGCGATTTAAAAGCTCTTCGTCGATGTCCACGGCGGTGGTCGTCAAAAAAATCATGACCGGTCCTTCGACGCGGTATTCCTGCGTCACCATGCGCCCGGTGTGTGGGTCTTTGCCCGTCGAAGCGATCGACAGTTCCCCCTCGGACTGGAGCAATTTTAGGGCGTAACTGGCCTTCTCCGCGCCCTCCTCTTCGACGATGGCTAAAATCTTATGTTTCAGGTTCGAGTCGCCGCCGAGGTAGTAAAGCGCCTGTCCCGTCAGCGCGGAGTATTTCACCCGTTCCTCCGGCGGGACGAAGGCAAGCACGGCCTCCATGAGCGCGGATTTTCCGGCCGCGCTCGTGCTCTGCACGATGATCGCGAGCGGGTTGGCGAGCTTGCGCGAGACGGCCGCGAGGTAGCCAACGAGCTTGTTGGTTTCCTCGCCGACCACCCCGCAGGCGTCGAAGTCACGCAGGATGCGGGCGAGCAGATCGGGGGCGCGGAGCAGATCGAGCGCGGCGGCGCGCTCCTGCGCCGTCAAGTTGATCGTCGGCGCGGTCGTAGTCGCCGGTTTGGCAAGTTCGGTCTGGGCGGCTTCCACGGCGAAGAGCAGGCGCGCAAGGTCCCGGCGCAAAAGATCGGCGTGCAAGCCGGTTTCCTCCGCCGCGCGTTCGACAAAACGGCGGCGCTCGGCGTCGCGCGCCAGGTCGATCCCGTCCAAGTGGAACCGGGGCTCGCCGCCCTGGCTTTCCGATCCGACCCGCAGGCGCAGCGCGATCTTGATGGCGTCGCCTCCGAGCGTCTTTTCAAGCCCGCCGACGCGGTATTCCCGCCCGTCGAGGTCGAGGAACCAGTGTTCGCCGCGCTGCGTCAGCGAAGGCGTTGACGACGGCGCGGCCGGAGGCGTTAGCGGAGGCGTCGCCGTTGGCGACGGCGTCAGCGAGCCGGACAACGGCACGACCGACGCCAAGGTTTTTTCCTTAGCCGCTTCTGCCGAGCTGGGCGGCGGAGTTGGCGGCGCTTTGTCTGCGTTTTGGGTCGCGCCCACGTCGGCAGCTTTAGCGGCTTTAGCAGCTAAAGAAGAAAGCGCGGGCGACGCGGCGAGCAACGAGACGCAAGCAGGGTCGGAAGACGGCGAGGCGGTAGCCGACACCTCCGGCTTTGACGCAGCAAGAGACGTGGCGGCAACGACGCCACGCACAACGGGTGCAGGCACCGCCTGCCCCCTGCCGAGCCATTCGGCGGCGTTCAATAGGACGGCGAGGGCTTGGCGCGGCGGTTTTACCGCGAGAGCGTAACTGTTGGCGTCGTGACCGTGGGGAAAACGCACGCGGCGACACTCGACGCCACGGGCCAAAAGCAGGGCGGCGGCTCCCTCGGTGCCAGCGTCGCCCGCATTGTCGGCATCGAAGGCGAGGAAGGCTAGTCGGACGCCCGCTTTGACAATGGCGTCGATCACCTCGGGCGACGGTTTTCTTGCGCTATAACACGTCGTGACGTTGCGGAAGCCGTGCGCCCACCACGTCAGCGCATCGGTAATTCCTTCGGTGAGGATGACCGCGGCTTTCGACTCACGCAGCGTGTCCGGCGAGAGTGCCGCCGGGTTAAAAAATCCCGCCTGTGGACCGGGCAAAAAGCGGTGCCGGTCGGCCTTTTCGACCTTGCCCGCCGCCCGTCCGTAGATCGTGCCGATTTCGCCAGCGGCGGAGAGGATCGGGATAACGATTTGCCCTCTAAAATGCTCGTGGCCGGTCTCCCGCATGAGTCCCAGCCGTTCGAGCCTGCCGCGCAACACCGCGCCCTCGGCGCGGTTCTTCTGTGGCAGGCGTAGGCCAAGCGTGCGGTCGCAGTAGCCGATCCGGAAGACGCGCAAAAGTTCGGGGTCGGCGAGTCCGCGTTTTTCAAGGTAGGCGAGCGCCGACGGATTCGCCGTGAGGCGTTCGGCGTAGTAATCGAGCACGCAGCGCAGCGCCTCTTGGTCGGCGGCGTGCTCCGCTGCCAGCGTGGCCGGATCAGGCGCGCGGCCCGCCGTCACCGAGGTCGTCGGCACCGACGCGGTGACGCCTGCGAGCGGATTGGCGAGCCTGGGCACGGTGCTTTTTTTGACCGGCCCGCAGGTGGGCGGGGCTTTGAACGCAGCGCCACCGGCGAGCAGGTCGGCGGCGTGGCGGAACGAGACCCCGTCGAAGCGTTGCACGAACTGGATGACGTTGCCCGTCGCGTTGCACGAGACGCAGCGCCACAGGCGTTTTGCGGGCGTGACGTGGAGCGAAGGCGACTTGTCCTCATGGAACGGGCACAGCCCGACCAAGTCGCCGCCCTTCGCGGCAAGCGCCACCCCGCGCGAGCGGACCACCGCCGCAAGGTCGGTGTCGGCTTTGATTTTCTCGATCTCCTCGGTCGTTAGCAGGGCCATTTACACGCCCTCCTTTTTGAAGCCCGCGCGTTCTCGGCGTATCCAGCTCGGCGGCGGGTAATGGCTATCAACCCACGCATTGACCCGCTCCGCCTCCCATGACCCCGGCCGCTCCTGCGCCGTCACGATATCCGAGACCAACTCAGCGAGCAGGTCCTCCAGCCCTCCCAACGTTCGCGCCTGCGCCATGCGTTCCGCCGCCCGCCGGTCCGCACACGCCACCATCACCCGCAGCGCAATCCGCCGGGGATTTCTCGGGCGCGGAGCCGGTGCCGAGAGAGGTGTTTTAACAGGGGATTCAGGCGTTTCCCGGCCAATGTCGGTCAAGCCCGAAGATGGGATTTGCAGAGATTTTTGAACCATGCCACCCATTCCGAACTATGATTCGTAATAAAGGCAAGCTGGATTCGGAAATCACCCCGGTTAACGCCGAGGAGCCGTATAATGACGGGATTATGGCCGGTCGCCCTCCCTCCAAAGACGCCCCTCCCTTCGGGCAACGCCTCGCCGCGCTCCGTAAGGAACGCGGTCATTCCTCCGCCGAGTTCGCCCGCCTCGCGGGCATTTCCGAGGACATGCTGACCTATTACGAACGCCGCGCCACCAACCCCAGCGCCGCTTTTGCGCTCAAAGCGGCCGAGCTGCTCGGTGTCACCGCCGACGAGCTTCTCGACGGCGCGGGCAAACCCGCACGCAAACCCGGCCCGCCTTCGCAGCTTGAACAACGCATTGCCGCCCTGCGTGAGTTGCCCCGCGAACGGCAAAAATTCGTCGTCGAGATGATCGACACCGTTTTGCGAGCCGAGCGCTCAACTGACTGAGGCCTGCCGCGCCGGGGGCTAGGCCCGGCGCAAGGCGAGCTTCCGGCGAGCGGCGGCTCGGGGGCGTAGTGTAGCGACTTTAGGAGCGTAACGCAGTCCCCCGAGTCGTAGGGCAAGGAGGGGCCGCGCGACGCGCAGCGAGGCTTGGCGAGCGCAGGGGTTTTATTTCAGGGCGCGGGGACAGGAGCGCCCCCAGCCGGAACGGTCGGCACGGCGGACAGCGTAAGCCGGTACGAGCTGGAGCTGTCTGCCGTGCCGTCCGTGTAGGCGTTCTCCGACAGGACTGGATGACCGCGCGCACTTTTTCCGCCTGAGCGCAGCGATGGCGAGCGCGCGGACACTGCGAGCGCCGGGCCGTCGCGGACCCGGCCGCAGGGAGCTTCAAGCGACCGGAGCCGCAGGCCGGAGCGTAGCGGAGCGGGCGCGCCGACCCGCCGCCCGGTCCCCAAGCGTTAGCGACGGCCGGAGTTCGTGCGGCGGTTGAGGTGCGCCCGGTAGCCTGCCGGGCGCAGCGGGCCCCCGCCGGTCACTTCAGAGCGGACACGCGGGCGGGAACTCGGCGACTCGGGGAGCTGAGTGGTCGCCTGACGTGGTGGCGCGGATTTAGCGGAGCGCCACTCCCGTGGGGGCCACTGCACCCCACATGCCGCTCCCGGCGGGGTTGCTATCCACCGGACGGAAGGAGCTTTGCGACTGGAGGAGGAAGCAGACGGCGTGACAGGGCGGCGGAGTCCGCGACAGAGAACTGGCGCGACGTGTGCCGCTGGGGATCCTTGGACTTTACGAACCACCCGAGGCGACCGCTCACACCGTTTTGTATATAATGTAACGGCCTGGCACCTTTTCACCGTTATGTATCCATGTAACGGCCCGACCCCCTCGGGTTATCTCCATTTTCAGAGCGCCTATGTCAAAATTGAAAACTCAAGAGGCATATTTAACCCTGCAAATTTTAGTAGAGTTTCAGAACTCAAGCCAAACCCCCGATGATTTTCATCACATGCATATGCTACATAAACGTCTAAGGTAGCCCCCGCACGTTTCCACCCACTCATATGACTTTGGAATGGAGAAGCAAAATCGACTATCCATCCAATATGGTTATTAATATCATCAGTCTCTGGAACAGGCGCATTAAGAAGCCAGATATCATTTTTCCATTTTTTTCCGGGCTTATCAGGCACTGGATCACCTTGCTTGTGGCACTCGGTCCCTGGGCCAAGTATACTTTTTATCTCTTCGTGTAGATGAGGAACACCCTTAACTCGCAAGGTGGCCTTAAACCAATAATTTACTTCTGTTTTCATAGTGTTAATTTCAATACCAATTATCCCCAGATGGCGGATTATCACGACCTCCCCGTCCAGTTGATTTCTTTAGGTCCTCAAGTAAACGACGAGCCTTCTCATATTCAGGAGTCCCACGCTTAGGTCCCTTGCCCTTGAATGGATCATTATCCTCCCCGCCCTTCTTGTCTTTGCATTCCCGCCCCTTCGGTTTGTATAAAGCTTCTTCATCCTCGTCGGCAGAACTCGTAGCCCAAATTATTACTGAAGCAATAGCATCAGAAGCCCCAGTGGCCTGATCAATTTTTGTCCCGATGTAGTAAGCACCTGCACCGGCAGTTGCGACCATAACAACAGGGGCAGCAGCCACAATAGCAGCCGCAACAGCGGGGGACGAGCTGGCTGCGGCTCCTGCACCAAGTCCCAAACCAATTCCGGCAGTTGTAGCATCCAAACCTAACGGGTCAATATAGCGGATCGGATTATTGTTTACGTAACCATACAGATTCACCCCGCCCTTTTCCCCAATCGGATCCCTGCTTGGCCAAAGGCTGGGACCCGATGCGCTTTTCGTAGCCGCATGCTTTGCAACCCGAAGCAGTTTAGACATTTGAGAATCAAAAACCGGGGCGCGACTTGGCGAACGGCGGCAAAAAACCCCGGTGCGAGT
>JBILJE010000384.1:0-2739 GCA_044377395.1 Rariglobus sp.
GACCGTTTGACCGGGGCGATTTCGGTGCATCCGATATAAGACACCGAAAAACCCAATTTAGCACCATATGCGTGCAGGTTTTTTTACGCGCAAGCCAATAATATATATCCACTTACGCATACCAATAGGCCGTTAAGTGGGACAGCACTGAGGTGGGCCCTCCCACGGAAGGAGAGAAGGCGGCGGGCGAGAGAATGAGTAGGAGTAAGAGAACGAGAACGATTGCGGAGGGACGACCTCCGTGTCGTCCGGGATGCGGCGGCGGCTGCCCTTTGGCATGCCCCCTGCGCTCACGCGCAAAGCCACGGGGAGTGGGGCCGCGTGTGGCCTTGAGCGTGAGCTCAGGGGGAGGCCGTAAGCCTCAACTTTAACGCTCGCTGTATCAGGTGAGTCGGGCGAGCAACTCGGCGACCGGCGGGCCGATTTTTTTTACCGTTCCGCCGTCGATCCAGCGGCCTTCCATCAGGAGCCGCAACGGGGTCTCCGGCACGCCGCGCTCGCCGGTTTGAAACAGGCTGATCAACAGTTCCATCGCGCGAGCCCCGACTTCTTTTTCCTGCTGATCAATGCCCGTCCATTGCGGATCAAAAATTCGCGATAAGGTGACCAAGCTGATGTCGCTCGGAATGGCGTAACCCGCGCCTTCGAGCCAGTCCTTCACCTCAGAAATCGTCGAGACGATCGCGGTTGGTTGGTGGCGTTTAACCCACGCCAGGAAGCGCTCGCGGTAGGGGCTGACGAAGGCCGGTTCGTCGCGTCCTTCGATGGTGAAAAGCGGGATGGGGCGGCTTTTGGGCTGAGCGTCTTTTAAAAAGTAATACGGGGTCTCGAAATTGTGCTCAACGCGGCTGAGGGTGTCCGAGGCGCTGACCATGCCAATGCGGCGGTGGCCGAGGCGGCAGAGTTCGCGCAGGCAGGTGAGCGTGGAGCTGTGCTGGTGGTTGGCCGTTATGTGCAGGCGGGGCGTGGTCAGCGAGTAGCCGATGCTCACCGCGGCAAACGCATCCATTGCCAGCTTGATCTCGGTGCGCGCCGCAGGCTGGGGCGCGAAGATCAGGCCGCGGATGTTGCGGGCGAGCAGCACCTCGCGGGCGCGCTTGGCGCTGAGCCCGGGCTCGGTGAGCCAAAACTCTTCGAGTTTGTAGCCCATGGAGGCGGCGAATTGGGCGGCTCCCGCGTGATAAGCATGGATGTTTTCCTCGTCCTGCCAGCCGTGGCGTGTGGCGAAGGTGTGAACCCAGGCGAAAGTCGAGCGGTAGGCCGGCGTGTGCTGCTTGCGCCGGTAGTGGCTGAGCGCCGTGAGCATCGGGTCGGGCACATAGCCGAGCCGCTGGGAAATTTCGCGGATGCGGGCGCGTTTGACCGGATCGACGTAGGTGTCGTTTTTGAGTGCGCGCCAGGCCGTGGAAACGTGCACGCCGGCTTCGGCGGCGACTTGTTTTAGGGTGATGCGGGAGTGGGGCGCGGGCTCAGGCATGAAACAGTTTGCAGGTAGACATATTCGCGCTACCCAAGGCAAGGATTTCGCTGGTCGTTACTTTCTATCAAACTGCGTTTGCTTCGCCGTTCCTTCTTCCACTCCGGCCCCCCACGATTCCGTTTTTCTCGCCATGATTTCCACCCCTGCCTTTCTGCACGACGATTTTCTGCTCACCACGGAGTGGGCGCGGTTGCTTTACCACACCTACGCCAAGCCGCAGCCGATCTACGACTACCACTGCCACCTGCCGCCCGACCAAATCGCGGCCAACCGCCGCTTTGAGAACCTCACGCAGATCTGGCTCGCCGGCGACCATTACAAGTGGCGCGCGATGCGCTCGGCCGGGGTCAACGAGGATCTCGTCACCGGTAAAACCACCTCCGACTACGACAAGTTTTTGGCCTACTGCCGCATCGTGCCCACGTTGCTGCGCAACCCGCTCCACCACTGGTCGCACCTGGAGCTGCGGCGCTTTTTCGGCATCGAACTGCTGATCAACGAGGCTAACGCCCCCAAAATCTGGGAGCTGGCCAACGCCCAGCTCGCCTCGCCCGCCTTCTCCATCCACGGCCTGCTCACGTCTAACCGCGTCGCCGTCGTTTGCACCACCGACGACCCGGCCGATTCCCTTGAGCACCACATCGCCATCGCCCGCTCGGTGCCGGCGCTGACGACTCGCGTGTATCCGACTTTCCGCGCCGACAAACTCATGGCGGTGAACGCCCCTGCCGTGTTCAACACCTGGGCCGACCAACTGGCCGCCCGCGCCGAGGTGGAGGTTAACTCCCTTGCCGCCCTGCTCGAAGCCCTGGAGCGCCGCCACGCGTTTTTCCATTCCCTGGGCGGGCGCCTGTCTGACCACGGGCTGGAAAACCTGCCCGACGCCGATTGCACCGAGGCGGAGGCCGTGGCGATTTTTGCCCAAACCCGCTCTGGTCGCCCCGCCACGCCCGAGCAGACCGCCAAGTGGGTCTGGTTCGTGATGGTGTTTCTTGGCCGCCTCGACGCCAAACGCGGTTGGACCAAGCAGCTGCACCTCGGCGCGTTGCGTAACAACAACAGCCGCCTGCTGCAGCGCATCGGCGCCGACGCCGGGGTGGATTCGATTGGGGATTTCCCGCAGGCCCGCGCGCTGTCGCGTTACCTCGACACGCTCGACCGTGACAACCAGCTGCCGAAGGTCGTCATCTATAACCTGAATCCGGCCGACAACTACGTTTTTGCCGCCATGATCGGCAATTTCCAGGACGGCTCGGTGG
>JBILJE010000103.1:0-9485 GCA_044377395.1 Rariglobus sp.
TCCATCAGGTTGAAAAGATCACTCTGCGCGGCGAGGTCGCCGCGGGCGCCGGCGTCGAGGAGTTCACCAATGGCGTCAGGTGAGAGGCTGCGGCCGAAGAGTTGCGGTTCAAAGTCGCGGGCGGTGGGGCGAATAATGGGGGATGGGGACATGGGAGTTTAGGAGTGTTACACAGAGACGGACGGGAGATCGGATGAGGGCACGGAGTAAGGCTGGTTTTGGTCTCAGCGAGTCCATGCACAGCGGTAGCGGGTGAGTGCGGGGCGGTGGCGGGAGTTGAGGCCGGTCGGCACTCGCTCGGTGGCGAAGGCTCCGGTGCCAGCGGAGGGGTTGCGTTGGGCGGCGTGGATCGCGAGGGCCAGCGCGGTGGAACGGTCAGCGTGGCCGTCAGCAGTGCGGGCGGCGGCGTAACGGATCGTGCCTCCGGGGCTGACGATGCGTTGCATACTGCCGAGGTCGTCGCGGATTACGGCGGCAGCGGGCAATGAAACGGTGCGGGCTTGAAGGACTTTTTTTAGGCGTTCGAAAAGCTCACGCTTGCGGTCGCTGGTGAAGGTTACGCCTTCGAAGCGGGTTTCGTCCAAGGCAGCCGCGAGGTGTTCGCTCACGGGGCCGCCGATGCCTGTCGCGTCGATGGCGGTGAACGCTGCGGCCATGACACGGGGCAGGAGGATTTCTTCTTGTTGCGGGAATGGCACGCGGTCCAAGACGAGCACTTCGCGGGTTATCAGTTGGCCGCCGTGGAGGCGTTCGAGGGTCCAGGCTACGGTCAGATCGCGTTTTCGACCGACGTCGATGCCGATAAACAAGGCCGGTCGCGGCCGGAGGGTTCGAGAGTAGAGGTCCGTAAGCGGATCGAGGGTAGCTTCCTCACATTCACAGCCTCTGACGAGTTCGGCCGGGAACACCTGCGACGAGTGCTCCATGAACTGGCACTCGAACTCCTGCGCCCAGCCCTCGGGATCGGCCAAGTTGGCGCGTAGTTCGTCCACGTTAAGCGCGAGCCCCTGCGCCACCGCGTCGTACACGCTGGTCTTGTGGCGGGAAAAAGCCGGCGCGTGCTCCCACAGGTCGAAGTACTTGTTGTTCCGCCCCGCCGGCGTGGAGATCACGCGCAGTTTGAGCGCACCGCGCAGCGGGTTGGAGATGATCGGGTAAACCGCTCGCCAGATTTCCTCGGGGTTTTCGTGAAACGCGAATTCGTCCAGCACCAGGTTGGCGGAGTAACCGCGCGCCGTGGATGGGTTGGCGGGCAACGCCAGCACGCGGGCACCGTTGGGAAACCGGAGCTGTGACTTCTGGATTTCGGGGCGGTACTCGGAACCGGTGGAATAACTGACCGCGTCGCAGAAAATACCGGCGGCCCGGTTTACCTTGTCCATGAATTCCAGCGCCTGCCGTTCACCGGCGCTCAGGATGACCCAGTCGCCACCGGTCTCGATGGCGTCGGCCACCACCTCGAACGAGGCAGCGAGCGAGCCACCGATTTGGCGGGATTTGAGCCAGATTTTGAAGCGGGCTTTGTCCTGCACCCACGCACGTTGGTAGGGCAGCAACAAATCGAGCGGTGTGACCGCGAGGCGGCGGTCGGGCTTGTAGGTCTTTTTAGGGGTGGCGCGACTCATGGCGTGTCGTCGTCGTAGCTGGTAACGCGGGCGCTTCGCTGGCACCGAGGCGGGAACGCCATTCACGCATGATGTCTTTTTCGCGGTCGGGCGTGATGTTCACCTGCGTAGCCACGACGGTCGTGGGCTGGTCGCGATAGATGTCGGGCTTATGCGCCTTCAGGAAGAAAATCAGGCAGGCGTCGGAGAAGCGCTTGCGCTCACCACATTGCTGTCCCTTTGCGTCGAAGATCGGCTCGCTCCACCCGTCGATACCACGCCGTTTCAGCTCCAACTCGGCCTCCTCGATGCGCGACGAATTACGCACGCGGTCACGCTCCAACTGTGCCGACTGGAGCACTGGCACGAGGTCGGATTTTCTCTGCAAGTGGCGGTAAAACGTGGATTGGTCGATGCCTTCCTTCTCGATGGCGTTGAGTGACGGCGAACCGTCGCGGATGTCCTGCACCACGCGGTCAAAGAGCGCTTGGCTGAACTTGGGCGAGCGACCGAGCTTGGCGGCTTTGGGTACGGCGATGGGCATTGCCGTAGCGGCGGTGTCAACGCGGCGCAGGCGCGTAAGGGCCAATGACTGATGGGAAACTGGATTTTGTAGATCAGTCCGCCCACCGCCGCCGAGATATGGGTAACGCGTATGCTCATGCCGCCCGCATCGTTGCAGGCGCCCAGCATGACCGGGAACGGACTGTCCGGCGGGTGCATGTGGGCGGGATAACCGGCGCGCGGGCCGATCAACCGGGCCAGCTCTAGCGCGGCGATACGAGCTGGTGGCTTGCATCAAGATGCTGCCTGCCAGGTCGATTACACCGAGTTGCTACATCCAGCCCCCGCCCTCCTTTTCGTTTTTTAAAACGCCGTCTGGTAAATCCCCAAAATGTCGGGGACTGAGGTGGTGCGGGGATTGCCACCCGTACACACGTCGCCAAACGCAGCCACCGCCAGGCGCGGCAGGTCGACTTCCTTAACCCCGATTTCGCGTAGTTTTTCCGGAATACCCACCGCCTTGGAGAGGGCCTTGACCGCACCAATCGCGGCCTTGACCGCCTCGGCTTCGGTCATCGCGTCCACGTTGGCCACGCCCATCTGGCGGGCGATGTCCCGGTAACGGGGGGCGGCGGCGACCGCGTTGTACTCCATCACGTAGGGCAGGAGCACCGCGTTGGCGATGCCATGCGGGGTGTCGTAAAACGCGCCGAGCGGGTGCGCCATCGAGTGCACGATGCCCAGCCCGACGTTGGAAAAGCCCATGCCGGCGATGTATTGGGCCACCGCCATGCCGTTGCGAGCCTCGGAGGAAGTCGGGGTGTTAACCGCTTCGGCGAGACTGGACGCGATCATCTTGATCGCCTGCAAGGCGAACATGTCAGACATGGTCCAAGCGGCGCGGGTGAGGTAACACTCGATGGCGTGGGTGAGCGCGTCCATGCCGGTGGCGGCGGTCAGGCCTTTGGGCATCGAATACATCAGCTCGGCGTCGACGATCGACAGCACGGGAATGTCGTTGGGGTCCACGCAGACCATCTTCTTCACCGCCTTCTCGTCGGTGATGACGTAGTTGATGGTCACCTCGGCGGCGGTGCCGGCGGTGGTGGGTAGGGCGATGATGGGCACGCTGCGGTTTTTGGTGGCCGCAACGCCTTCAAGCGACGTGATGTCGGCAAACTCCGGGTTGTTGACCACGATGCCGATCGCTTTGGCGGTATCGATCGAGGACCCCCCACCCATCGCCACCATGAAGTCGGCGCCGGAGGCTTTGAACGCGGCGATGCCCTGAGTGACGTTGGCGATCGTCGGGTTCGGCTTGATGTCATCGTAGATCACGTGGGGGATGCCCGCCGCGGTGAGCACGGAGAGGACCTTCTGAGCCACCCCATACTTGATCAGTTCCTTGTCGGTGACGAAGAGCGCTTTTTTGAAGCCACGGCGTTTGATTTCGTCAGGGAGTACGCTGCGCGAACCCGGACCGAAGTAGGACGTTTCGTTAAGGATAATACGATTAGCCATCCGGGCAGCCTAGCGGATGACCCCGCTCAGGCCCAGTAATTAGATAGTAATTGAGAGATGTTGAACGAAATTGAAACTGACCCAGAAGCGCAGGTGATAGCTGAATCGGATGAGTGCGGCGTAGGGTGAACGACTGGAACAGCCTTGGCCCCAACCTCCCCTGCGCGGTCGAGGCGGGGTCATAGCGGATACATGATCAAGCGGCCATAACCTACCCGGCTTGGAAACTGTGCTGGGGCTAAATCCCTCGCCCTTTTGCCTCTAAAGACTCAATTACCCCTAAGAAACTACATTTGTTAAGCGATGGGGTGTAAGGTCGGCTTAGTTTCTTCCGGTCACGGCCAAAATCCGATTTTGGGGCGGGGGCTGACAGGAAACTGGATTTTGTAGTCCATTAGCCGGACGTGGTTTTACAGCGTGAATGGGGCGCAGGCGGATTTGGCGGTGGTTAAAAACGCGCTGGGGGATTGGGGGCTCGGGCGGTTCGGGGTTTGTGGTTCGGGGCTGGCGTAGCCCGGCCCTCGGGCGCGGAGTCGGGCCGCGGCGAGGCTGGGCGAGCACGGCACGACGGAGCCGCGTGCCAGAGGCACGCAAGGCGCGCCAAGACGCCAGCGGAGCGTCGCGGCGAGGACGCGCGGGGCCACCGCTCCGGCTGGTGCCGCCCCGATGGAATGCTTGGACTGAGGGGCGGATCGGCACCCATTGGCCATAATGTCCTGTTACACGCGGAACCCGCGCAGCCGCTGTGCCAGATCAGCCCGCGACGTGGGACGTGACTCGGGGAACGCCCTCGCCGGGCCTGGCACTGCGGGTGCCGGGGCTCACGGAGGGAGCTCCCCTGCCCTTCGCGCGCATTCAATCGCGTTGGTGAGTGAGCTTGCGAACGAGCCGCACTCATTGGTTGGCCGTGGGGCGTTGTCGCCCCGCGCATCAAAGCCTTCCGGCGTATGAGGTGGGCCGTAGCGAGTCCGCGAGCGGTGGTCCCAAATCGTTGAGGCCGGGCGAGTCGGCGGCACTCGGTGAGCACCTGGCTCGGCAGGCGCGGAATCGAGGGTCGCTGTCTCGCACCGCTGACATTGGTTCGTTGAGTGCGTTAGCAGCCGGACAGGCGAGCAGGCGCTGGTGGTCGGGCGACCGGAATGGAGCGGAGTGCGGGAGTGGAGACGGAGGGGCACAGGGGACGCCGGGCCGGGGGGTTGTGGCCGTCTCGGCCGTAGCCCCGTTTTGACGACGCGGTTCCTGGCTCGGCAGGATCCGTGGCGTGAGGGGCGAAGGACGTTGCGGCCACCCGGCCGGGCGGCCCCTGGGACCCGCAGGCGCAACGCACGCACGGAGCGGAATGGAGGGCGAACGACCGCCAGCGTCTGCGGGCGGATTATCGTGCGGCTTACGCCGGAGCGCGTTAGCGGGTTCGCCAAGGGAGCGGAGCGAGCGCAGGCGTTGCGACACCCGAAGGCGTGGGGCGGACCAAAACCATTGAGGCCCCCGCCCACGCGGCTCGCCAGCAAGCGAGATTTTATCTGCGGGAGGTGGTTAGAGACGACCGCTACTGGTGTCGGGATGCCGTGCACCGTGCAAGACACTGAGGAACTGCACCGTATCCGCGGCGATGCGGTAGCGGATCAAAAACGGAAAACGGTCGAGTTGCATGCGCCTGATGCCGCCTTGTCGTTCCGGCCAGCGCTGCGGGGCGGTCATGATCGTTTCAACGGTGGCCTCGGCGATGGCAATGAAGTCATACCCCAAACCGACACTTTGCTGCTCGTAGTAGCGAGCGGCGGCAATCAGGTCGGTCTCAAATTCCGGATGATACCACCGGTTCATCCGAGCGCGGCGCGGGCGTTGCGGAAAACGTCGGCGTGCGTCTTGGGCTGCACCTGACCGGAATCGAGTTCATGGGCCCGGGTGAGAGCCTGCATGTCGGCCAAAACCTCGTCATTGCCCCCTAGGCTTTTCCAGAGCGCGGCAGTCACGTTCAGCCGTTCACGCTCGCTGAGATCGAGGGCGGCCTCGGTGATTTGTTGAAGTGAAAGGACCATGGGAAACACAATGTGGGTGCGCCATTTTGCGTCAATTCCGCTTTGGGTTGGGCAATGGGTAGCAAAGTAGCGGATAGGCGTCGTTATTAATGAAAAGCTTCACTTCTTTGACTTGGCTTTCCCTGCGCGAGTGAAGGTGGTCATTTCGGCTTCATCACGGGAGATCCAGCGGGCTAGTTTTTCACGCGGGATGTCGCGCACCGGTACGGCGGCGGCGGCTTGCAGAAAAAGCCCCCCGTCTCGTTCCTCGACGATCACCAGCGGGCTGTCGATGCCATCAAGCCCTAGCTTACGGCGAAGAGCGGGCGGAAGGGTGAGACCACCGCGTTTGCTAATGGGAAGTGTGAGCGTCATGCCGTAATGCTGCATTGCGGCATCGCGGTTAGCAAGTATCACTCTAAAACGAGCGCATGCCGTCAAAATCGGTATGCGCCGCCGTTCGACGCGATGCTACCGAATGCGACTCCCGCTGGCAGCTACTTCCGTTTCGATGCGGGCAATCACCTTTTTCACTTGGGCGAAATCCCTCAACAAGGTCTCCACCTGTTCGGGGGTCGCCTGCTCAAACCAGCCGCAACACTCGAAGTCCCCCCACCACGCACCGAGTCGGTTGAGCCACGGCAGGTGATTGCTGATGCCTTTGTCGAGCGGGTCGGTCTGCATTTCGTGGGCTTGGGCGATACGCCCCAGGTTGATCGACTTACGCAGCCGCCGCGTGGAGAGGCCGTGTTCGGCAGCTGTCGCCAACCACTCCGTGCGTGCCTCAGGGTCCTTGATCTGGGTGACCGCTTTGTGGTGCTCGAAGGTGAGGTCGGCGCGGCGTTGGTCGAGAGGGATATTCCGCGCCACGATTGCGGCTTTTTGCAGGGTTTGCAGCTCCAGTCCCGTGGCCTGCATGGCGATTACGTAGCGATCACGGGTTTCAGTTTTCAAGGATTCAAACCGTACCCCGCCGTTCCAGCGGGTCTCACCATACGCCAACCAGTCGCCAATGAGAAACAACGAGGCGCGGACTAGCCGCCCCGCGCTCCCTCCAAGTTCGGCCCATTGGTCGAAACTGATGTCGCCCTCGAAAATGAGGCCGAGCTCGGTGATACGGACGTTAGGCGTTTCGATGATCAAAGCGTTCACGGGATTCATTGGTTTGATTTTGGGCGGTTTGGTAATTCGTGCGCGCTGTCAACGAGCGCATGGCTCGCGAGCGGCCGAGATGGAGTTGGTCGGTCAGGGCGACGCAGCGCTTTGAGACCGCCGCCCGAGTGAGGCCGTGGCGTTTGGCAATCGTGCTCATCGAACTGCCGTCAAACGCCACTCCCGTCACCAACGCCAGGCACTCCAACGAGAGGCGTGCGTTGTCTTCGCAGATGAGTTCGCCAATAACCCGCCGTAAAGCATCCCAGGCGGCCTCGCCATCGCCAATGGCTACGGTCGGGCATGGGTCGGGGCGGGTTCGTCGCGAATAAGGCCATAGGCAGGCTCACCAAGGGGCATGGCGGCAACGTCCTCACCTTTGCCAAGCCGCATGGCGTCCACTTCGGGTTCGAGCAGCCCTTGCGTGGCGAGGGCGCGGCGTTCATCAGCCGAGAGCTTCGCCACCCAGTCGCGGTACTGCGTGGTGTAGTCGCGATCTCGTGACCGCTTAGTTTCGTCGTAGCTCATGACGTCGCTACCTCCATGGTAAAATTCGTCGCCACGCCCGCGCGCGGTTTTTGTTTTTTTAGTCCCGCACTGTGCAGTCGTTTAAACGACCTGCACGGAGTGCGGGGGAGAAGGGAGAGTTTAGTCTCCTTCTCCCCTCTCTCTTTAGGAGAGTAGGACCAGTCCTTAGGACCACTTGCGAAACAGGTGGTCCTAAGGACGGGGGTGGTTCCGGTTTCAGAACCACCTAGAACCACTTGCGAAAACAGGTGGTTCCGGACGCTTTTTTTGATATGAAAACAATGCTTCATGGTGGTCATTTAAGCCTCCTTTTCGGGCTGATAATCGACGCCCATCCAGCGCTTTGTTTCAGCACAAAAGCGGATGATTTTGCGCCTCGGTTGGCGGATAGAATCGAAAACGGCCAGACAGCTGAGGTCACCCTTGCCGTTGGCGTCGAGCTCGGCGGCGATGTGGTTCAGTATCTCGCTCTGGGCGTGATCCTTGTCGTGGCACAGGGGCGGCATCGTGGCGAACATCGTGCGGTAGCTGCCTGGGAAAAAGCCCCGCCGTGCCTGTTTGGCAGGCGAACGCTTGGATTAAGGCTCGTTACCCTTGATCGACTTGGGGTCGGCATCGATGCGGCGAAAGCCCATTCCTGCCCACTGGATAACGAATTCGTCCGGACTTGGCAGGTCACGCAGAACAGATGTCACGGTAAACGCGTCGGCCTGTTCGTGCGGCGTCATGATGAGGAGCGCGTCGGGGTCGCGACCGAAGACTGACGCACCGGCAACGCGGTCGATGGCATCACGTCCAGACAGGTTACCCTTGGGGAAATGTGCAGCGATCAAGACCGCCGCGCCGGTGTCTTGCGCCAGCTTTTCCAGTTCATTGAGCACCTGAGCCATCTCGGTGTTGGAGTTCTCCTCCCGGTCACCGTAGGTCTTGTAGATGGGATCAATGATGAGCAGATCCGCAACGGTGCGGGCGGTCATGGCGCGGAGTTGGGCAGCGAGGCCGACGATTTCGTTCTCCTTGCCGCGCCGATTCCAAACGTGAAACCGCGACAACGACGCGGGCTCAAAACCCCGCCCGTTGCAGATCATACGAATGCGCTTCCGGTAGCTGAACTTGGCGATTTCCAAATTCACGTAGAGCACCGTCGAAGCTTTTGTGGGATATGGGTATTTACGTGACTCCACCAACCACTACGGGTTGTGGTTACCGAGGTTATCGTAGGTGGTAGGTGCGGTTTGGACGGCCTGTTGCGCCAACCGGTAGAAGAGTTTGCCTCGCGAAGACGAGGTGCGGCGGTTGAATCGGAAGGTAAACTCATCGAGATAATCCTGCAGATAGTCTGAACCGATCGCGCCTTGGTGCGTGCCCATCAGCCAGCGCTTGAGCAAAGAGATCACCAAATGAACGCGCGGTAACAGGTGTGCTTTGTCGGGTGGCTGGCGGCGTTGAACCACGGGTTGATGAACATAGCCCTGTAGCTCTCGATAAGCCTGCCAGCCATCAGTTTGAACGGTGCTGGCGGGTTCTATCGCCTCGGCGATGAAGCCGTGGAGCGTCTTGCGGGTGCAGTCGGGAATATGTCGTAAACGAATGCGCCCCAATTTGGTTCCGTCGGCTTCAGCCGCCACGGCAATCAATGCCTTGTCGGTGGTTTGACGGCCATGCACCGCTTCCTCTTCGCCGCCCCAATAAGCTTCGTCCACCTCTACGATTCCGCGCAGGCGATCACGTCCGGGCCGCACCATTGCACGCCTTAGTTTGTGCATCACAGTCCAAGCCGTTTTGTAACTTCCAAGCCCGAGAACTCGTTGCAGGCCGATGGCGCTTACCCCGTTTTTCTGGCTCGTGATTTGCCACATAGCGCGAAACCAAAGCGTCAAAGGCAGTTTGCTGTCCTGGAACACGGTTCCCGCCGTGACCGAAACCTCCCTTCGGCAGGCCAAGCACCGCCACAAATCTCGTCTGATTTCCAGCGATTTGCTCACCCCGCATCGAGGACAAACAAAACCTTCCGGCCATCGCAGCGCTGTAAGATACTCTCTACAAGCATCTTCGTTACTAAATCGACGTTCCAGTTCCAACATGGTCTGTGGGTAGTCTTCGGCCATGGGCATCACCACTACAGGTTGTGGTTGGTGGAGTCACGTAAATACCCATA
>JBILJE010000386.1:0-2703 GCA_044377395.1 Rariglobus sp.
AAGACCCGCAAGCCAAAGGCGACCCGTATAAACTCATGCGTCAACCCCGCTATATCGGCGATTGGCTCAACCAGCAGGCAGTGCCCTTTGAAAAGCGCCACCTGATCCAAGGCCGCTACCAAACCGCGCTTCCTACCCGCGAAATCGCTGTCGCCTGGGGGCCGTTGTTGGAGAAATGATGCTCTTCGGTGGAAGGCGTTTTCCGTGTAGGGTTGGCCGTCCCTGGCTAATAGGTTCGATTCCTGTGCAACCGGATTACCCCAATCTTTGGCAGGGACGGCCAACGCTACAGCTGGCGCTACAGTCGGCGCTACAACCCCAATTCTTGGCCGGGACGGCCAACGCTACAAGGGCTGGGCGCGGGCGCTCAGTCCCAGGGCTGGGGCGGCGAGGGTCTGGTGGCGATCAACGGTGTAAATCTCCACAAACCCATGATGTCGAGCAGTGATCAAGTGCATGCAATCCGCGGTGCGCACAAACACGTCGGGCGGCAGCGTGAGATAAAGCTGGGCTGCCGCCTGCGTGATGACTCCATTCAAGGGCAACCAAGTCCAAAACCCCGCCAAGTCGTCCTGCTGAAACTGGCGGGCTGCGGCGGAGAACTCCGCCGAGGTCCAGCGGTTTTCCCGCAAGCGCCGGTGAAAAACCCCAAAAAGCTCCGCACGGGCCAATTCCGACAAGCAGACCTCACCCGCATAGCCTTCGAGGTGGGCGCGCACGGAGGCGGACTCAGCCTCAGGCACATAGAGTTTGGCCGCGTAGGAGGTGTCGCAAAAGATCATCGGTCGCCACGCACGGCATCCAGATCATCGTTCAGCGGGGCGCTGGGGTTTTGGCGCATAAGGGCGGCGTATTCGGGAAGAATTTGGCGGGGACGGCGGGCAGGGGCGGCGATGCTGCCGGGAGCAACGAGCAGGGCGACCGGCTGGCCCCGGTCCGTAATCACCGTGGGCGTGCGCGAACGTGCGGCGTTGCGCACCAGCCGCCCGGTAGCGGCGTGGAGTTGCTTAATCGTCAGGGTAACTGGCATGGTGTCACCGTGTCACCTGGCAGGGTGTTGGTCAAGCCGCGTGACGGTGAAGCAGCGTAAGTCGGCAGGCCTCTTATCGGTTGGAGGGGCGCGATGAACCTGCTTTTCGGGGACCGGCTCGACTTTTTGGGGATCGGCCCGGCAAGCGCCAACCTCAGCGCGGCGATCCTTGCGTGTGCGCTGGTTTCATGCGCGTGGTGCTTTTTGCAAAACCGCCGCCGCTGGCAATGGCTCGGGCTGATCCTCGGTCTTGGCCTTTCGGTTCTACTCATCGCCACCAAATCACGCGGTGGCCTCATCGCCGCCGGTTGCGGTATTGGACTGGTTGCCCTGATCCACCGCCCACGTATTTCGCGCAGCCTGCTCATCGGCGGAGCCGTAGCGATCCTCGCCGTGGCTGTTTATGGCACTTTTCGCGGAGTCTGGTTTCGGTTCACCTACGGCGACGACTCCCGCAGCGATCTATGGCGCGCCGGCCTCGCGATGCTATGGGACGCGCCTAACGGAGTGGGCACGGGCAACGCATCGAACTTTTTTGCCCAATGGTACCAGGAAATCGGCGACCTACGCGGCTACCTCTCGCTCATTAACTATCACCTCAATTGGCTGGTCGAGCATGGCCTTGCTGCTCGCCTAGGCTACGCCCTGTCATGGGCCGGACTGGCATGGTTTGTTTGGCCCCGGCGAACCACGCCGCTGTTAACCACTGCCGCCGCAGTCTGGTTGGTCTTTTTCGTCGCCGCGATTTTTAGTAACACGGCAAAAGCGTGGCAGGTCTGGGCGTTGCCCCTCGCTTGGCTCGTACTAGTTGCCGCCTAGCGCATCCGCCATCGCTCCTTCGCTCCCGCTCGCACGGCCTACCTCAGCGCGGGAGTTGCCCTGTTTTCCCTACTCAGCCTGCACGGCATTGGCTGGTGGCTCAGCTCCCCCCAACTCTCCATTGCCGCGAATCACATCCATTGGGGAGAAGGACCGCCCCGCGTCATCATCTACGAGCCAAACCCGGCGGTCCTCGGCGGTAAATGGGGCCATGACGTACGCGCCTTGAGCGAAACCATCCGAGTCCTTTATTCTGATTCCAAAGCCCCACCCGAAACGACTCCCGACACGCTGTGGGTTTTGTCTGGGAATTTGCCCGCAACCTTACCGCCCCAATCCCGCATTCTATTACTCAACCTACCTGCGAGCGCTGAAACCCTGACCTGGCTCGACAAGCAAGCCGTTGCAACCGCGACCATCATCCTGAGCGACAGTTTATGCAGCGAACTCAACTGCGACGCCTGGTTTAAGTGGAGTAATCGCCGCTCAACCACGACCGTCCGCCTGATCGGTGGCACGGGCCTTTACGTGCCGGATTGGCTTGGTGCATCAACCCCGTAGTCGCTGGCCGGGGCCGATCTCACCCCAGGCAACCGATTTCCCAACGTAAAACACGCTCACGCCCCTGAGCTCACACTCAAGGCCACTAGGAGGGATGAGCTCCGGGCGCGTGAATTCATTATTAGCCCGGCTCGCCAAGTTACGGCGGCAGGCCCCGCGCATCCCGGTTCCAGCCACCCTTTTGATTACCTCGCCCCGGGTCATTTCATGCCGGTTCACCTCTTGACGTGCCCTGCGATAAATACAATGTACTCACATGAAAACCAAGGTGGTAAAGAGCGGAAATTCTCAGG
>JBILJE010000387.1:0-2699 GCA_044377395.1 Rariglobus sp.
TTCATCAACGACAAGCCGGTCGGTGCGCGTATGATCGATGGTGCATTCAACACCGGTTCGATAGCGGTGTTCGCCGCATTGCCCGAGGAAACGCTGCCCGAACTGGTGAAGAACTTGGATGGCACCTCGGTTGAAATGCAGAAGAAAATCGCCAAGGCGAAATAACCGGTGAAGTCATCCCGTTTTTCCTGGTTCTTACTGGCAATCTGCCCTGCGTACCTATGGGCTGCGGAACCGAAGCTGGAGTTGGCGTGGCCGACTCCGAACACGGCCTACGTTGAGGGCAAGCCCATCGACGCCTATGTGCAAGCCACCGCATCGGGTGAACCAGCCTCGGGCCTTTTTGGCTGCGCCCGCAGCGGCGGCCATCAGTTCCACGAGGGGCTCGATTTAAAGCCGATCAAGCGCGATGCCCGCGGCGAGTCACTCGATGAAATCTTTGCCGCAATGCCTGGCGTGGTGCGCCACATCAACGTCCGCGCTGGGGAGAGTAATTATGGTCGCTACATCGTCATCGAGCATGCCGAGGTGCAGCCACCGGTTTATAGCCTCTACGCCCATTTAAGCGCCGTTCTACCGGGCTTAAAAGTGGGGAACTCCGTTAAGTCAGGGCAGGCCATCGCCACCATGGGGCGTTCTTCTAGTGGCACTGCTATTCCTCGCGAGCGCGCCCACCTCCATTTTGAGATCGGCCTGTTGGCCACACGCCAGTTTCAGTCGTGGTACAACTGGAAAAAATTCGGCAGTCGCAATGAACAGGGACTTTACAATGGGATGAATTTGCTGGGGATCGACCCCATCGACTTTTACACCCAGTTCCGCTCTGGGCGCGTCACCGGCTTCGTTGATTATTTTGCACAACTTCCTGCGGTCGCCCGGGTGCGTGTTGCCACCTCCCTTGTGCCCGACCTGGTGCAACGTTATCCCGAATTGCTCACCGCCGAGGTGCCGGCTGCCGGTGTGGCCGGTTGGGAGATCAAGCTGAATGCCACCGGCCTGCCTTTCTCGTGGAAGCCTCTCTCGGCCACCGACGTGCTCGGCTACCGAGCCAATGAGGTGAGAATATCCGAGGTCGATGCCGAGGCTTTACGCCGTTGCCGCTGCAAGTCCATTGCTGTTCTCAAGCGTGGCCAATACGTGCCGGGTAGTGATTTGACGACGATCCTCCAGCTGGTTCTTGGCTTACGTTAAGTGAGCTTAATCGCGCCCTTGGGGTCGGGAATACACCCCTGTTTCCACCGTCCTAGCCTGAGTCCTTGTCAACCGCCGCCCGACCTCGCAACTTCCCCCTTTTTCCTATCATGCGTTTCCATAAATACCACGCCCTCGGCAATGATTACATCGTTTGTGACCCTGTTGATTTTCCTCAGTGGAAAAACGGCCCTTCCGTCGATGAGATCCGCGTGATCTGCCATCGCAATTTTGGCGTCGGTTCCGACGGCATTCTTTGGGGCCCCCTTCCTTCCGCAAAAAGCCAATTTGGTCTGCGTATCTTTAATCCGGACGGCTCTGAGGCGGAAAAATCGGGCAACGGCCTGCGCATTTTTTCGCGTTATCTGTGGGATCAAAAACTCACCCCGGCGGCGACTTTCACCATCGAAACCCCCGGTGGCCATGTCCAGTCGGTCATCAAGGACAACGGCAAGCTCATCACCGTGGACATGGGTTCAGTGAGCTTCCTGAGCACCAAAATCCCCCACACAGGGCCGGAGCGTGAGGTCATCAACGAGTCGATCACCGTTCTTGACCGCACGTTCACCTATTGTGCGGCCACCATTGGCAACCCGCATTGCGTGATCCCACTGCCTGCGGTCACCGCCGAGATGGCTCACCGCTACGGTCCGCATCTGGAAACGCACACGAATTTCCCGCGCAAGACCAACGTTCAATTCATGCAGGTGATCGACCGTAACAACATCCGCATCGAGATCTGGGAGCGCGGCGCCGGTTATACCCTCGCCTCGGGCAGCAGCTCCAGCGCCGCCGCCTCGGTTGCCCACAAACTGGGCTTGGTCGATGCCAACGTCACCGTCCACATGCCCGGTGGCCAAATCGGTATCGAGATCGGTGATAACTTCGCCATTCGCATGACCGGTACGGTTAACAAAGTGGCCGACGGGGTCATGCACCCCGAGTTGTTCGCGATCAAAGTTTGATCGTGAGGCGATGAGTTCATCGGGTTGAACTCCAACGCCTTTGGCCTACGCAGGCTGAAGGCAGCTCGATTGGACCTATGCGAGCATTATTTTTTTGGGGGCGGCGGGTTGCCGGTCCCCCGTGCGCCCAACGATTGGCTGTAGTACACGGCTGCTTGTGAACGGCGGGTGACGTGCAACTTTTCGAACACCGTGCTGAGGTAATTTTTAACGGTTTTTTCGGCCAGTCCCATCTCGTTGGCGACCTCTTTATTGGTGAGCCCATCGGCGATCAACGCCAGCACCCGTTGCTCCTGTGGCGATAGGCTGTCGATAATCGGTTTGGTTCGCTCGTTTTTTAACAGCTCCATGACCCGCGACGTGATTTGCGGGTCGAGAATCGAGCGGCCGGCTGCAACGTCGCGGATACCTTGAATGAGTGCCGCCGTGTTAACCTCTTTGAGCAGGTACCCGTGCGCCCCCGCCTGGATGGCTGCATCAACCGTGTCCGCCGCTGCGCTTGAGGTCAGAAAAAGCACACGCATCTCGCCCTTGTTGCTCAGC
>JBILJE010000104.1:0-9422 GCA_044377395.1 Rariglobus sp.
CTCGCCCGGCAGCCCCGACCTCGCCCGCCTGGAAACCGACCTCGCGGCCCGCGCCGCCGCCACTCCCGGTCAACCACTCCTGGTCCAAGTGGTCGCTCGCGACTACTGGCCGTTGCCATGGACGCTGCGCCGCTACGCCGCCGGATATTGGCCGGAGCCGCCGGCCACGCTGCAAGCCGGCCTGCTGCTGGTCGAACCCGCCTACTTAGCCGAATTCGCTGAGCCGGGCCTGACGTTCACGCCCTACGAAGTGCGCCCCGGCCTCACCCTCTTTCTATCACGTATTCGCTGAGTGAACTCAGCCCCTCTTCATTTCCCACCTAACCATGACCCAGCCCGTCTCACCTAAAACCAATCCCAGCCAGCTCGTCTTCTGGGGTTGTTTCGTCGCCCTCATCGCCACCTCGTTCGGCTTCATCACCCGCATGATGCTGCTCGGCCGCTTTCAGACCGATTTCGGCCTGGATAAAGTCCAGCTTGGTGAACTTCAGGGTGCCGGCATCTGGCCCTTCGCCATCTCGATCATTTTGTTCAGCCTGATCATCGACCGAGTCGGCTACCGCGTGGCGATGATCTTCTCGTTCGTCTGTTACGCCGGGTATCTGGCCATGGCCTCGTTCGCCTACCTCTCGATCCAAGGGCTTGAGGGTGTCGCCCTTCAAGCCGCCCAAAATCGCGGTTACAGCCTGCTCTATTGGGGCAGCATCATCCTCGGCTTGGGCAACGGCACCGTCGAGGCGTTTGTGAACCCGCTGGTCGCCACGATCTTCAAAACGGACAAAACCAAGTGGCTCAATAAACTCCACGCGGGCTGGCCCGCCGGTCTGGTGCTTGGCGGCCTGATCACCATCGGGCTGAGCTCCACCGCCAGCCACGGCGACTGGCGTCTGGTGCTCGGTCTGATTGCGCTGCCCTCGGTGGTTTTCTTCGCGCTGCTCATCGGTGCCAAGTTCCCCCAAAGCGAGCGCGAGCAGGCCGGTGTTTCCTACCGCGAGATGCTCGGCGAGTTCGGCATGTTTGGCGCACTGGTCGCGTTCGGCCTGATTTTCGCGCAACTGGGCCAGGTGTTCGGCTGGGGCATGGGCGTGACCATCGGCCTGACCGCCACCGTTGTACTCGGTTTTGGTGCCTACACCCGGCGTCTGGGTAACGCCCTGCTCGCGTTCCTTATTCTCCTCATGATGCCGCTGGCCACCGCCGAAATCGGCACCGATGGCTGGATCAGCAGCTTGATGGAGCACCCTCTCGCCGCCGCAGGTCACAACCCCGGCTGGGTGCTGGTTTACACCTCGGCGATCATGATGGCGCTACGCTTCGCCGCCGGTCCCATTGTTCATCGTTTTTCGCCCATCGGCTTGCTCATCGGCAGCTCCGTTCTAGCCATTATCGGCCTCACCCTCCTTTCGCACTGCGCCGAGGCTTCGCTCATCGCTATCTTCGCAGCAGCTACCCTCTACGCTGTGGGTAAAACCTTCTTCTGGCCCACCATGCTTGGCGTCGCCGCCGAACAGTCCCCGCGTGGCGGTGCGCTCACCCTCAACGCCATGGGTGGCGTGGGCATGATCGCCGTCGGTGTGCTCGGTTTCCCCTACATCGGCGCCATTCAGGAAAAAACCGCCAGCTCCCACCTCATCGCCGAGGCCCCTGCGATCGCCCAAACCGTGTTGGTTGAAAAGTCCTACCTGCTCGGTGGCTACCAGGCGATTCAGCCCGACAAGGCCGCCTCGCTCGTCGAGCCCGCCGCTCAGGCCAAATTGGCCTCCGCGCAACTCGCCGGGCAATTCGATGCCCTCGGCCACATGGCGATTTTCCCCGCTCTGATGCTGGTCGGCTACATCGGCCTGTTCCTGTTTTTCCGCGCCAAGGGCGGTTACCGTCCGGTCACGCTCGATTCCTCGAACACTCACTCCTGAGCCCGACCTGCTTCCAACCGCTGCGATACCTTACTGAAACACTCCTTCATTCCGCAAAAAAATGAAACGCTCCGTCACCCTCTTCACCGGCCAATGGGCCGATCTTCCCCTCGCCGAACTGGCCCCGCTTGCCAAAAAGATGGGCTACGACGGCCTTGAACTCGCCTGCTGGGGCGACCACTTCGACGTCGAGGCCGCCACCGCCTCGCCCGCCTACGCCCGCCAGCGCTGGGAGTTGCTAGCCGACCACGGCCTGACCTGCGTGGCACTCTCCAGCCACTTGGTCGGCCAAGCCGTGTGCGATCCCATCGACGCCCGCCACCAAGCCATCCTCTCGCCCGCAGTTTGGGGCGATGGCGACCCTGAGGGTGTGCGCCGTCGTGCCGCCGCCACCATGATCGCCACCGGCCAGGCCGCCCGCGCATTTTTTGACGCCCGCCCCGCCTCGCTCGCGCACACCGCGCCCCACGCCCCGGTGGTCAACGGTTTTACCGGTTCCTCGATTTGGCACGCGCTCTACGCCTTCCCGCCCACCTCGCAGGCCTACTACGACGCGGGGTTCGCCGACTTCGCCAAACGCTGGACGCCGATCCTCAACGCCTTTGATGCGGTGAACGTGAACTTCGCCCTCGAAGTACATCCCACCGAAATCGCCTTCGACATTGCCTCGGCCCAGCGCGCCCTCGCTGCCGTGAACAACCACCGCCGGTTCGGTTTCAACTACGACCCGTCTCACCTCGGGTATCAGGGCGTCGATTACGTAAAATTTATCCGCAGCTTCCCGGACCGGATTTTCCACGCCCACATGAAAGACGTGTGGTGGGGCCACGGTGACGGCACCGTCGGCGTGTTTGGCGGCCACACCTCCTTCGGTGATGCCCGCCGCCAATGGGATTTCCGCACCCTAGGTCGCGGCGACATCCGCTTTGAGGACGTCATCGTGGCGCTAAACGACATCGGCTACCGCGGACCACTCTCCGTGGAGTGGGAAGACATCCGTATGGACCGTGTGCATGGTGCCACCGAATCCGCCGCCTTCGTGCGTCGGTTGGATTTCTCACCCAGTGCGTTGGCCTTCGACGCCGCCTTCGACAAGCAAACCCAATAATCACCAAGCCGGTTGCCCACGAAACACACGAAATGACACGAAATTCAATCCCCCTGAACTGGGTTCGCTTTTCGTGTCATTTCGTGTGTTTCGTAGGCAAAAACTCCTCTTCCCCATGTCTCTAAATCGCAAACTTCGCTACGGCATGATCGGCGGCGGCCGCGGTGCCTTCATCGGCGCTGTCCACCGCATCGCCTCGCAAATGGACGGCCAGGCCGAGCTCGTCGCCGGTGCCTTCTCCGCCGATCCCGAAAAATCCGCCGCCTCGGGCGCGGACCTGTTTCTCGCCCCCTCCCGGGTTTATGGCACCTACGCCGAAATGGCCCGCGTTGAGGCCGCCCGCCCCGCCGCCGACCGGCTCGACTTTGTCGTAATCGTCACCCCGAACCACCAGCACTTTGGTCCCGCCCAAGCGTTTCTGGAAGCCGGTTTCCATGTTGTCTGCGACAAACCCGTGACCCTCGACCTCGCCCAAGCCCGCACCTTGCGCGACATTGTCCACCGCAGCGGCAAGATCTTCGCCCTCACCCACAACTACACGGGCAACGCCATGGTGAAACAGGCGCGCGCCTTCGTGCGCGAAGGCCGCCTCGGGACCTTGCGCAAGGTCGTCGTCGAATACCCGCAAGGCTGGCTTTCCACGCTTCTCGAAGCCACCGGCCAGAAACAAGCCGGCTGGCGCACCGATCCGGCCCGCTCAGGCGCGGCCGGCTGCATCGGCGACATCGGCACCCACGCCGAAAATCTCGCCCGCTACATCACCGGCCTGCGCATCAGCGAACTCTGCGCCGACCTCACCACTTTCGTCGAGGGCCGCGCGCTCGATGACGACGGTAACATCCTTGTGCGCTACGAAGGCGGCGCAAAGGGCGTGCTGCACAGTTCGCAAATCTCCGTCGGCGAGGAGAACGCGCTGAACATCCGCGTCTACGGCGAGAAAGCCGGCCTGGAATGGCGGCAGGAACACCCAAACGAGTTGCTCCTCAAATTCCCCGATCAGCCCACGCAAATCTGGCGGCGCGGCAACGGCTACGTCGGCCCGGCTGCGGCGGCGGTCACCCGCATCCCCGCCGGTCATCCCGAGGGTTATCTGGAAGCCTTTGGTAACATCTACCGCGAGGTGTTCCGGGCGGTGCGCGCCACGCTGGCCGGTCAGCCGCTGCCGGCCGACCTGGATTTCCCGACCATCGAGGACGGCGTCGAAGGCATGGCATTTATTGAGACCGCCGTGGCCAGCTCCCGCGCCGGCGCCGTCTGGGTGAAGTTCCCGCAGCTCTGAGCTGCCCCTTTAGCAAAGGGACGGGGTGAGGGTTCAACCCTTCATCCAGTCCCCGCGAACGGGAACGTCCATACGGGCCTTCAACTCCGGCGAGGCACCGACCAACTCATACTTCTTGTGATCCCAGTGGATCGTCTGGCCCGTCTGGATCGAAAGCTGCGAAAGATGACTCATGGCATCGGAGCGGATGGCGTCCTCAATCGGCGCAACCGACGGGGTGCCGTCACGCACCGCCTCCACAAAGGCGCGGAAGAACTTATTGTGGTAACGCACACGACGGTTGCCCTCACACTGCCGGAGCAGCCGCCATTCCGGGTTACTGGTCGAAAGGCCGCTTCGACTAATCGAGACCCAACCCTTGGAGCCGATAAAGGTGGTGCCGTTATTGGGAGCTGTGTTGTCGGGCCAATATTGGGCCCCTTTTTTGTATAAACCATTACTGGTGAAATCCATGGTCACCCCGTTGGCGAATTTCAGTTCCGCCTGCCACGTGGCGATGTTGTTGAAGAGTGCATTGGGAGTAGGCGCGTTGCCGGTCGCCGTGATGGAATACGGGCCGGCAAGATCGGCATCCATGCCCCATACCGCGATATCCAGCGGGTGCGCGCCCCAGCCGGCGATAAACCCAATCGAGTAGTCTGAGCAATACCAGGAGGCTAGATGGGTGAGTCGATCCTGGGCGCATGGCTTCATCGGCGCGGGCCCAATGTAGAGCTCGTAATCCAACCCCTCGGGAACCGGAATTTCAGCGAGCGAACCACCACTGCCGCCCTGCGGTGCCCAAACATCCACGTGCTGCAAATCACCGATGTAGCCGTTGAGCACCAGCTCCACGCCACGTTTACACAGCTCAATGCTCCGCTGCTGGGTGCCGTAATGGAAAATCCGGTTATGCTTTTTGCAGGCATCGAACATGGCCTTGTTCTGATTCAGGCTCATACCCAGCGGCTTCTGGATATTGACATGTTTGCCCGCGCGCATCGCCGCCAACCCGATCGGAACATGCCAATGGTCGGGTGTGGCCACGACCACCGCGTCGATGGATTTATCGGCGAGCAGTTCGCGGAAGTCGGCGTAGAGTTTGGGTTGGTTGCTCGGCTGGGCGGCGGTGACAAATTCGGCACCCTTTTCGCGGCGGCTTTTGAACGGATCGCACAGGGCGACGGAAGCGGCAATGTCGGAGGTTTGGGCGAGGTAAGTGCGCAAATCAGACATGCCCATGAGGCCGAGCCCGATGTGGCCGAGTTGGATTTTGTTACTGGGGGCGGTGGCGCTCGCCAATAGGCGCGAGGAGATAAATTGAGGCGCGAGTCCGGCAGCGAGGACGCCGCCCAGCATGTTGCCAACAAACTTACGACGACTGAGGTAATGGGTGTTTTTCATGGGGAAGGTGGACAGAGGGAGGTGGTAGTAGAAAAATTATTTTTGGTCCGTCACGGTTCCGCGGGCGGCCCATTCGGTGCCGCGCACCAGCAGGGTTTTGAATCCGGCGGACTGCATTGCCCGAACGTCGTGCCCAAGAGCGGTGTTAAAACAACGGCCCTGCCCGAACTGGGTCACCCAAACCATGGGTTCCTCCTTGCCGGTGCCCTTTGAGTCTAGCGATGAAAATGCCGTCGCCAGGATAGTCGTATTGGGCTGAATCGGCACGCGGTGCCAAAGCTCATCGAAGGTTTCAAATTCAGTTAACCCCTGGGTGATCGGGTGCACGACCGGGGTGGGTTTAACCACAAAGGTGTGGTTCGCGCCATGACCCGTTTTTGGCCCCCAGGTCCCACCGATCAGTTTCTGGTAATCGGCCCAGTCTTGGAACGAGGCTCCGCCGGCGTGAACGACGACCAAGCCGCCGCCCTTGCGGACAAACCCTAAAAAGGCCTCGCGCATTTCCGGCGGCCATTCGCGCACCGTCACGTTTTTGCCAAAGGTGTTCCAGTTGCTGAGCAGGACGTCGTAGTGAGAAAACGTTTCGGCCGTGCAACGCTCGGGTGTTTCCGTCACCTCCACGGTGAAGCGACCGCTCTCAACGAGTATCCGCTTGAGCTCCGGGGTGGTCATTGCCCAGTTGTGATTATTCTGGCCGGTCAGAATCAGAACGCGCAGGGGACGCTCTGCCGCCACCGCGACATTGGCACCCACGCCTAGGGCGATCAGGCAACACCACACACCGAGCAGCAGCCGGAAATTGAAAAGGGCTGCGGATCCACTGGATTTCATAGGAGGGGTATTCATGGGGATGAGCCGACTATACCGAGAACACAGGACTAAATGCTTAAGATTTTAAAAAACGACGGATTTTACACATCGCATTAATCTAGGATTTGGGCCCAATGGCCGAGCTTGGGTTTAACCTTAAATCCCCCCCTTTCAACCGTGGCCACCACCCCTTCAACCGCCGCCTATCGCACCGCCGAAGGCACCTATTTATCGGACAGTTGCCAGCCGTTGATGGCTGCGGCTGAAAAAGGCGAGGTCCGGTTAAACGCTCTAGCCCGAGCGGGTTATCCGGGAGAGCGCCTGCCAGACGCGGAACTGCCCGGACTTTGCAGCCTCGGCAGCTGGGATGCCGCTAAGCCGCAAACCTGGGGGCTGCCGATGCACCGCAACGAGGGCCTCGAGTTTACGTTTCTCGCCAGCGGTGAAATCACGGCCGGCATCGATGCACGGGCGGAGACGCTCCATCCCAATGAGTTTTTTTTCACCCGCCCGTGGCAACCCCACCGGCTCGGGGCGCCTCACGTCGGGGCCAGCCGACTGATCTGGCTCATTCTGGACGTCGGGGTGCGGCGCCCTCACCAAAAATGGATTTGGCCTGCCTGGATTATACTCAGTCCAGCCGACCTCGCCGAACTCACCGGCTACCTGCGCCAAAACGAACGCTTTATCTGGCCAGGCTCACAGGACATTCGGCGCTGTTTTCTGGAGCTGGCGCGTGTGGTTGAATTGCCCGACCCGGCGCTCCACACCTCGCGCGTGGCGGTGGGCATCAACGCCCTGTTACTGGCGGCGCTGGAGCATTTCCGCACCCGCCAGGTGCCGTTGACCGAGTCACTGACGAGCGTCGAACGCACGGTGCGCCAATTTATCACCGAGCTGGAGACCTCGCTGGAAGAACCGTGGACGCTAGAAACCATGGCCGCGAGTTGCCACCTCGGGGTGACGCGGTTCATCAGTTCCTTCCGCTTGGTGACGAACTTGCCGCCGGTCCGCTACCTCAGCCAGGCCCGCGTCAACAAGGCATGTCGTCTGCTAATGGAAAAGCCGGAACGCCCCATCACCGAAATCGCCTTCGATTGCGGGTTCTCCTCCAGCCAGTATTTCGCCAACGTCTTCACCGGCCAAGTTGGCTGCTCACCGCGTGATTATCGCAAGCGAAGCATTCCGGCAAATTAGCCGGAGCGGTCGGAGGTAGCGGGGGGCCGAGAGGGTTCTGTTTGTGGAAAATCCATCGCCGGGCCTTCCTGCAAGTCTTAGGCCGCGCCCGTGTGCTAAAGTCGGCTGGTTCAGTAAACCCTCAAGCCGTCGCCCCTCATGACTATTGGTTGTTTTGCCCTCGTTCACCCGTTCCGCCCCCTTGATGCCCAACTCGCCCAGATCGCGGCGTGGGGCTTCAAACACGCCGATGTTACCGACAACTGCGATGGAGCCTCGCTCGGCGTCGAGTTTGGCTTTTCCGCAGTCGCCAGCCTCGACGCAAATCCGCACGACCTGCGCCGGCTCTTCGCCTCGCATGGCCTCGAAATCACCTCCTGGTGCGCCCACGCCAACCTACTGGACCCCACCGCGCCCTGGCGCTTCGGCACTGCGCAAATCATAAAGGCCATCCGCGCCGCCGCACTCATCGGCGTGAAGCACGTCATCACCACCGAGGGCGAGCCCTCCACGGCATTTGGCCACGCTCTTTCGATAGACGAACAGATCTTCAGCATCCGCGAAAAACTCCAAGAGCCGCTGCGTCTGGCCGAAGACCTCGGGGTAAAACTCCTCCTCGAACCGCACGGTCCGGTGTCGGACGACCTGGCGCTCACCGAACGCGTGCTGGACGCCTGCGCTTCCCCCGCGCTCGGGCTCAACCTAGACACCGGCAACCTGTGGCTGGGCGGTGGTAATCCGGTGGACTACGTGCGCAGATTCGGCTCCAAAATCGAGCACGTGCACTGGAAAGACCTGCCCGCCGAAATGATCGCGCAGCGCGGCAAGCAATTCGGCTGCGGCATGGCCTCCATCGCCTTGGGCGAAGGGGTGATCGGCATCGCGGAGATTGCGCAGGAACTGAAGAAAATCGGTTTCGCAGGGCACACCACGCTTGAGGTGGCTGGTGAACGCGCGGTATTGGCCAGCCGTGATTTTCTGCTCAGCCAAGGGTGACCGCTCGATGAGGGGAACCGGACTCTATGAGAACCGGCCGCAGACCTGATCCGCTTTTCCAGCACTCGACTTGATCAACGCGCCCGATTTGCTTCTACGGAGTAACGTTAATTTTAACCTCCGCCATGTCGAACCCCGCCGTCTTGCCGCAGCACCGTTACCGTCACGAAGCGATGGCCACGTGGTTCGAGTTGCGCATCACAGCCGCCGACGCCGACTACGCGGCGCAGGCGGCGCAAGAAGCGTTTGCCCGCATCGACCGGCTGGAGTCGTTGCTCAGCCGTTACCGGGAGGACAGCGAGGTACGCCAGCTTGGGCGACTCGTCCCCGGTGAAACCCTGCGCCTTCATCCCGACACCTTCGCCTGCCTACGCCAGGCACTGGAGTTGGCCGAGGCGACCGGCGGGGCCTTCGACCCCGCGCTAGGCCACCTGCGCCCCGCGGCTGGCGTGAACGCCCCCGCCGACACCCCGCGCGGCCGCCTCCTGCTGGACGCCGAAGCACGCTTGGTCGGCTGTGAAGGCGGCCCGGTCCACCTTGACCTCGGGGCCATTGGCAAAGGTTACGCCCTCGACTGCGCCGCCGAGGTTTTGCGCGAGTGGGACCTGCCGCACGCCCTCCTGCTGGCAAGCGGTAGCAGCTTACTCGCCTTGGCTGCTCCTCCCGGTACGGCAGGCTGGGAAATCGGCCTGACTGCCCGCCAAAGCATCTGGCTGGCCGACATCGCGCTCGGTGCCTCGGGCTCGACGGTCAAAGG
>JBILJE010000388.1:0-2682 GCA_044377395.1 Rariglobus sp.
AGGCGGCTCCTTTATGTATCGGCTGTCCAGCAATCTCTGGCACATGCCCGTAGCCCTCTCCGAGTGGTTGGTTTACCACGAGGTTTATTCCGGCCCTTTCGAAAAAAATCACGACGTCGAATTCCCCGCTTGGGCTCCCGCCGAACACGAACACGCCCTGATCCAACCCTTTTGCTCCCGCCTGCCCCAAACCTAGTTCGTATGCCTACCTCCACCGCCTCCAAGTCCAGCCGCTCCCTGGTCGCCAAGTATAAAAACGTCGTCCACCACCGGCACACCCACTGCCGCATCTGCGAGCGCAAACTCCCCGCGCCCTGCATCAAACTGCCGGCCTTCCCGATGACGGAGATCTACGTCGCCGCCAAACCCCGCCAGCCCCTCGCGCTACTCGACCAGGCGTTCAGCCTGTGCCCCCACTGCGGCCACGGCCAGTTGCTCAACACCATTCCCGCCGAGGTGCTTTACGGCGACACTTACGTCACCCGCACTTCGGGAAGCTCGGCCAAAAAGGCGATCGACGACTTTCTCGCCTTCGTCCTTCCAAAACTGCCCGCTCGCCCGCTCGGCGGCATCCTCGAGGTCGGCTGCAACGACCTCTATACCCTCAACTGCCTGGCCGACCGCGCCGAGTCCCTGTGCGGGATCGACCCGATCTGGAAAAACCGGCGCCCCGAGAAGCTCAACCCGAAGATCCGCGTCATCGGCGAATTTTTCGAGAGCGTTGACCTAGGGCAAATCGGCATGACCCCCGAGGTGGTCATTTGCAGCCACACCTTGGAGCACATCGACGATCCTGTGGCGTTGCTCACCACCCTGGTTGCCGCTGCCACCAGTGAAACCCAGTTCTTTTTCCAGTTTCCTGGTCTGGAGCCGCTGGTGCAGGACGGCCGTTTCGACCAACTCCATCACCAGCACCTGAATTACTTCACACTCCAGTCGGTTATCGCCGCCCTGGAGCGGGCCGGTGCCGAGCTGCTCGCCTACGATTTCAACTTTTACCACTGGGGCGCGCTGATGATCTCCTTCCGCAAGGCCCCGGTCGGCGGGGCGCGTCATCACGCCCGGTTTCTCGCCAAGCGCCCGCGCCTGACCAGTGCGCTCGTGAGCCAGCGTTACCTCACATTCAAGAAAGCCTGCCTGGCCAACGACGCTTCGCTGGCCGCCCTGCTCCAGAACCGGCCTATCTACGGGTTTGGTGCCGCCCTGATGCTTCCGCTGCTCGCCTACCACCTGCCGCATTTGGCCCAGTTGGCCTGCATCATTGACGACGACCCGCACAAGCAGGGCCAATACTACATCAATTTCCCGCTCAAAATCGTCCCGCTGCAGTCGCTCGGCGACCTCACGGACGCGACCGTCGCAGTCACTGCCATTAACTCCAAACAAAACATCCGCGCGATCACCCAAAAGCTCATCCAGCTCAACGTCCGCGACATTTTTCTGCCCGTCACCACCCTCTGATCCTGCCACCACCGCCCCTCCACTTCGCTCCCTGCTCCCCACCGTTCCCTCCTCATGAATCTAGGTCTTCAAAACAGAATCGCCCTCGTCACCGGCGGTGCCCAAGGCATCGGCAGCGCCATCACCACAACCCTGCTCAAGGAGGGTGCGCTGGTGATCTATACCTCGCGCAACGCCCCCGCTCTGGAGGAATTCCAAAGCGGCCTGCCCGCTGAGCTGCAGGCCCGCGCCTTCCCGATTTGTAACGACCTCACCGGCGAGGATTCCATTGATAAGCTCTGTGCCCAAGTTTATGCCCAGCACGGTCACATTGACATCCTAGTCAACAACGCCGGCCACACCCTCAACGTCACCAATCCGCACTGCTCGCTCGACGACTGGCGCTCGGTCATGCGCCTGAATTTCGAGGTGCCCGTTGAGCTCAGTCGTCAGGTCATCCCGGCCATGCGTAAGCGCGGCTGGGGGCGGATTGTTAACATCACCTCCTGCGCCGGTCTGGAAAACAGCGGTCCGGTCACCTTCTGCGCCGCCAAGGCCGCGCTCACTGCCTACACCCGCAGCATGGGGCGGGTTCTCGCCACCGAGGGCGGTCAGATCGTCATGAGCGCGGTTTTCCCTGGGGTGGTCGCCACCAAGGGCGGCCACTGGGAAAAGGTGCTCAAGGAAAACCCCGCCCATGCCGAGAAATACTTGGAGGAGCGCTGCCCGTTGCGCCGCTTCGGCGAGATCGACGAGGTTTCACCCATCGTCGCCATTTACTGTTCCGACCTGGCCTCCTTCTCCCACGGCGCGATCATCCCCGTGGATGGCGGCCAGTCCAAGCATTTCATGTCCTTCAACTACATGGAATAACATGAAAGCCAGTGACTATTTTGCCCAGCTCATGGCCGGTCTTGGCATCCGCCATGCCTTCGGTCTTCAGGGTGGCGCTGTCGTCCACCTGTTCGACTCCTTGGAAAATCAGCGGGAGGTGTCGTGTATTTACATGCACCATGAGGAATCGGCTGCGCTCGCGGCGGTCGCCGCCGCCAAGGTCAGTAAAAAGCCCGGCTTGGCCATTGTTACCACGGGCCCCGGTGGCACCAACGCCCTCACCGGCCTGCTCGCCGCCTGGCAGGACTCCGTGCCGGTCATTTTTGTCTCCGGCCAGGTTCGCCTCGACGCCACTTCCTACGGCAAAAACGTCCGCCAGGTTGGTTCCCAGGAGTTCGCCATTCTCGA
>JBILJE010000105.1:0-9366 GCA_044377395.1 Rariglobus sp.
TCATCACCACGGCCACCAAGGCCATTATCCAGGCGGTTGTGCAAAAGCAGCTCGATGACCAAAACCCCATGCTCGGTTTCGCCGGTGCGGTTGCCATGACCGCACTCAACGCCTCCACCAACATCGCTGACACCCGCACCTGGATCACCATTCCCAAGGAGTTCCAGTACGCCCGCCTCACCACTCCAGCTGACCGCCAAATCACAGTTTCCGCCGGTGGCCAGACGCGCACGATTAGTTTGGACCCGGGCTCGGTGAACGTGGTCTACGTCAAAAGCATTTCCGCATCCTCGCCCCTGTTCGTCTCCCAATTTCTCCTCAAATGAACCCCCATCCCCGTCTTCTCGTCTCTAGCCTTCTGGCCGCCGCTGCGCTCGTCGCTCTGCCCGGCTGCGCGACCAACGTGAACACCGTTGAGCGCGCCCAATCCCAGGCCACTCCCGACTTCGTGTCCGACAAACGCGTGGTTACCGACAACACCCTCGCGCGCACCGTGCGGGTTAACTCGGTCAACCAGGCCACCGTTTCCGGCAACCTGCTAAAAATCCAGGCCACCTTGGAAAACCTAAAAAACAATCCGCGAACCATCCGTTACAAGTTCGAGTGGGTTGACCAGAGCGGCATGGCGGTGAATTCGCCCAACGAGACCTGGAAGACCCTGATGTTACAAGGTCGCGAGACGACGATGATTTCCACGGTTGCGGTTAACCCCCGCGCGGTCGATTTCGTCCTCAAGATTAGCGAATATAAACCGTAATCAGCCGCTCTCAGCTCTCACTCCCAGCCTCAAGCTATCAGTTTAAATCACCCACCTTTTTCCCTATGACCACCTCCACCACCTCGCTCAAAACCGCATTGCTCGTCGCCGTGCTGGCACCTGCCGCTCTTGTGTTCACCGGTTGCTCGACCAACCAAGTGCGCAACGTTGACTCCAAAGGCCCGCAAGCCCTCAACACCAGCGGCATCAACTCCCAGGATTGGGCCAATGCCGCCGATCAACTCGTCGGCTCGCTGCTTTCCTCCGGCGCCCTCGACAAAGCCCCGGCCCAGCCCGCCGTGCTCGCCGTTGACCGCGTGATCAACAACACCCAAGCGCAGGTCGACACCGATCTACTGATTAAGAAAATCCGCGTGGCCCTGAGCCAGACCGGCAAGGTTGCCATCACTAACACCATGGGGCTGGGCGAGCGCGCGGTGGTTGCCAGTGAGGCCGCCGAGCTGGACGAGCTAACCACCGGTAAAAAAGCCAAAGTGGTTGCCCCGCATTACACCCTCTACGCCAAGCTGATTCAGCAGTCGGATCGCATCAACAGCGTGACCCAAAACACCTACAGCTTCCAGATGTCGCTGATCAGCGTGAAGAGCGGTCTGACGGTTTGGGAAGACGAGCGTGAGATCGCCAAGCAGTCCAAGAAGGCTGTCATGGGCTGGTAAGCATAACGACTGGTTTCATACGACTGTGTGAGCGCTTGCCGGAACGTATGAGCTGGCAAGCGCTCAATCCCTTGGCGCAATTTCATGTCACGTACCTGCCCCGTTGTCCCTGGTCGCGACATGAGCTGAGGAGTTTGGGTTAAAAAGAATCGTTTTTATGGCGCGAAGTGCGAAATGGTATCAACTCGCCCAATGAAACCGACCACCCCTTTCCGCCTGCCTCCGCCCGCCTGTGAGCGCGTGGACTTGCTCGTGATCGCCGGTGAACACTCGGGCGACCAACACGCCGCCACCCTCGTTCGCGACCTGCGCGTCCAGCGCCCCGGTTTTTCGGTCGTCGCCCTTGGCGGGCCCGCCTTGGCTCAAGCGGGCGCTCAGCTCCTGCACGACATGACCGCTTCCTCGGTCGTCGGCCTGGTCGAGGTGTTGAAAAACTACCCCTTCTTCAAGGCGCTCTTCGACGATACCCTGCGCTGGATCGCCGAACACCGGCCGCGTGCGATTTGTTTTGTCGATTATCCCGGCCTCAATCTACGCCTGGCGAAAGCGCTTCGTGAGCGGGGGCTTTCAGTTAAGGGCGGCGGATCGATTCAACTGCTCTATTACATCTCGCCGCAGATCTGGGCGTGGAAGGCCAAGCGGCGTTTCACCATGGCGCGCGATTTGGATGCGCTGGCGGTGATTTTCCCCTTCGAAGTCGACTGCTACGCCGACACTTCACTGCCAGTGGAATTTGTCGGGCATCCATTTTTGGACGAGTCGCACGAGGCGCCCGTGCGTTACGATCCGGCGGGACCGGTTTTACTGCTGCCAGGCAGTCGAAAGCAGGCAGTGGAGCGGATTTTCCCGCTGCTGCTGGCTGGCCATGCCGCTTACGCCAAGACCGGCCAACGCGACGCGGTGGTGCTTTACCCGAGCGAGTTTATCAAAACCGTGCTGCTGGCCGAAAAGCTGCCGGCCAACGTAAAACTGCTGCCGACGGGCGTGCCGGTGGCCGCCTCGGCGGTACTCACCTCGAGCGGCACCATGTCGATGCACTGCGCGCTGGCGGCGATTCCTGGCGCGGTGGTTTATCGGGCCAATCCGCTCACTTACCTGCTCGGCCGCTGGTTGGTAAAAGTGCCGTATCTGGGCATCGCCAACCTGTTGTTAAAAGCGCCGATGTACCCGGAGTATATCCAAAATGCGGCTACGCCTGCGGCGCTAGCGGGGGAGCTGACGGCGTGCCTTCGCAATATTGACCGGTTGATCGCCACGCAGACGCAGGCCGAGCAACTGCGCGCCTTACTGCGGCGACCGGCCGGCGGCACGGTGGCCGATTGGGTGCTGCGCAAGGTCGGATGAACGTTGCGGGTGCGGCTTCGTTTATTCAGAGGGCACGTGAGATGGCACAGAGGCCGCAGAGTTTTAGGCGACCGGGGTTACGACGAAGGTAAATGAGCTGATCTCCGTGGCCTTCGTACGTCCTCTTGTGCCCTCTGTGTAACCTTCCTTGAAAAACTTACGGCGCGAGCTGGGTCCAAAGCGCGGCTGCTTTTTCGGCCACCAGCAGGCGGGCGTGGCTGACTTTAGCGGTGCGGGCGGCAAGGTTTTCGTCGGCGATTTTAGCCAGGTCGTCGAGGTTGTAGAGGAACACGTTGTCCAATTCCGTCACCGCCGGGGCGATGTCGCGGGGGAGCGCCAGGTCGATGAAAAACAGCGGTTCGGAGCGGCGTTTGCGCATCGCCGCCTCCGCTTGCGCGACGGTCACCACCACTTCGGGCGCCGAGGTCGAACCGACCACGATCGAGTAATCGCCGAGGTGGTTGGGCACGTGCTCCCAAGGCAGCGCGGTGGCGTTGAGAGTGGTGGCCAACTCCATCGCCCGGCCGTGCGTGCGGCTGGCGATGGTGAGCGATTCAGCGCCCCGGCTTTGGAACGCCTTGGCGGTTTTCTCGCCGATGTCGCCCGCACCCAGCAGCAGAATGCGGGTGTTGGACAGGTCGCCGAAAATCTTCAGCGCCAAGTCCACGGCCACGTTGGCCACGCTGATCTGGCCTTCGGTAATCGCACTGTGGGTGCGCACGTACTTGGCGTGCTGGAAGATTTTTTGAAACAGGCGATTGAGGACCGGCCCGGTGGTTTTGCGGCTTTGCGCGGTGGCGTAGGCGGTCTTGATTTGGCCAAGAATCTCGGTCTCGCCGAGCATCTGTGAATCCAATCCGGAGGCGACGCTTAGCAGGTGTTCGATCGCCGCCAAGTCGGCGGCTTGGTGGCTGATGGAGGTGAACACCTCGGCGGGGAGTTGCTGGAACGAGCAGAAGACGGTGTGCAGGTTTTGAACAACAGCGGGTGAGTCGGCGCTGCCGTAAAACTCCACGCGGTTGCAGGTGTTAAGCACGGCGAACTCGCGCAGGCCGGGGAGCGCGGCGGCTGCAGCGTAAAAAAGCGGCAAGCGCTCGGGGCTGAGGGCGAGTTTTTCGCGCAGCTCGAGCGGGGTCGTGCGATGGCTCGCGCCCAGCAGAAAAAGCACAGGGGGCGTCATGAGGCGCTGCCGCTGACCAGCGGAAGTGAAATCAGTAGAAGGCCAAACAGCGCCAGCAGAAGCCAGGCGAGGCGCTTGCCGACCAACTGGCTGCGCAGACGCAGTCCCAGCGCGGTGGAATAGGCCGCCCAGATCAGAACAGTGACAGCGAGTTTAGTGGCGTTAACCGACGCCCAATCTTGGCTCCAATGGACGGCACCAACGAGCAGTGAAGCGGTGAGCAAGAGGGCTCCGGCCGCGAGTAGGCGCAGGCAAATGTGGTCGAGTTCGCGAATCGAAGGCAGAAAGGAAAACAGCCCGTGGAGGTGATGGCGTTTCAGGCTGAAAACCTGCAGCACGTACATGGCGGCGGTCAGCGACAGCAGCGCGAACACGCCATAGCTCAGCAGGGCGATTGCCGCGTGGAACTCGATCCACGCATTGCCGCCGAAAATACCGATGCGACGGGATGCGTCCCAAGCCGGAAACGAGAGTGAAATTGCGGTGAGGGCGGCTCCCAGCAGGCAGGTGAAATAGCCGAGAAGGCTGAAGCGAAAGGTGGTGCCGATGACCAGGTAAAGCCCCATGGCTGACCAGGCGATAAACTGAAACAACTCGAAGGTGTTACCTAGCGGGCAGCCTTTGACTTCGAGCCCGCGCAGGTAGAGTCCGAAGGTTTGAACGGTGAAACCGGCGGCGGTGATAAAGTACATCAACAGCCGCGAGAGTTTACGTTCGCGCAAGACCGCCAAGGTGCCGAGCCCGAAGCCTGCCAGGTACAGCGCCGAGGCGAGCCAGAGCCAGGTGCGATCGGTGAAAGTGAACATGTCGAAAGTGGTGGAGCCGTTGAGGGGATGAAAAAGTAGCGCAGACTTCCAGTCCGCATTTAGCCGTAAAATAAACCAGAACAGGGTGGTCATCTTCGCGCTTCGCTCGCTGAAGCAGACTGGAAGTCTGCGCTACTTTTCGAATCGCGGCCTCAAGCCCGGTGGGAGACCCAGAAGCGGCACTCGTCGGAAAAGTCCTGCACCGCGCTCGATTCGCGGCACAGGTCGCTACGCATGACGTCGTAGGTGTGCGTCCAGCCGGTGGCGGCGAGGTCGGCGAGGATTTCGGGGCGGTCGGGCAGATGCATAAACGTGCGCCCCACGTCGTCGGAGAAGTACCGGTCGCCAAACTCGACCAAACGCGGGTCCTGCTGGCCGTTTTCCCAGCGCAGGGTTTCCAGTTTCCAAGATGCGCGCTCGACGCGTGAGTGATCGCGATCGTGCGTGGTGAACAGCAACGGTGCCCCCGTGCGGCAAACCGCGGCGAGGTTGGCGAGGGCCGCGCGGCGATTTTCCCGCCCCGGAATTTGCATCAGCCCGTTGAACATAAAGAACGCGCCTTCAAAGGGGGCTGAACCCGATGGGTGAACCTCAAGCGGCTGGGTCGCGTCGGCGTGGTGGATGGAAATAGCGGCGCCGCGTTCCTCGGCCAAGTAGCGGGCTTGCTCAACCAGCTCTTCGGCGAAATCAAAGGCGACTATCTGGCGGTATCCTAGTTGCCACAGGCCGAGGGTTACCCGGCCGGCCCCGCAACCGGCTTCCAGAAGGCGCGCATTTTTGTCGGTAAAAAAACGCTCGATGAGCAACTGCTCGGATTTCCACAGGCCGAGGCTGTGCGCCGCACGCGCATAGTGCACGACCGCAACCGGATCGTTGAAATCGGCACGGACCGTTGCGGAAGAGATCTTGGAACCGGAGGTAGTCACCACAAAAAATCGCAGCGTTCACCACGACATCGAAGGGCGTTATGCCAGCCGTGAACGTGGCGAGTATTGCATTAAAACTCAGGCCTTCCGGCGCCAGGCGGCGATGAACATGCCGTTGCCGTTAATCTCGTGGGGCCAAAGGTGGACTTGGCTCGGGCCGGCATCGGCCGCCGTGTCGGAGGCGAACACCGGATCGGGAATGTAATCGGGGTGCTCGGCGGTGAAGGTGTCGGCGATCTTCGTGGTTTCGCTCTTGGTCAGCGTGCAGACCGCGTAAACCAAACGGCCGCCGGGTTTGAGGGCGGGGGCGGCATGGTTGAGCAACTGGATCTGGATCTCGGCGAGTTCGCTCACATCGGTGGGCGTGGTGGTCCAGCGGGCGTGGGGGTTGCGCTGCCAGGTGCCGACGCCGCTGCACGGGGCGTCGATGAGGATGCCGTCGAACTTGGTCTTGGTGGGCAGGAAGGGGCCACCATTCCAGGTGACCGCGCGGTAGTTGAAGGCCTGGGCGCGGCCGGCGCGTTTGCGCAGCGTTGCTATGCGCCCGGTGTTGCGATCGCTCGCCCAGATCAGGCCCTTGTTTTCCATCAGGGCAGAGAGGTGCAGGGTTTTGCCGCCTTCGCCGGCGCAGGTGTCCCACCACGTCTCGCCTGGTTTGGGGGCGGCGGCGTAGCCGACCAGTTGCGAGGCGATGTCCTGAATTTCAAAAACGCCCTGGTGGAATTCGGAGGTGCGGAACAGGTCGGTGTTGCCCGTGTAACGCAGGGTGGTGCCGCGGTGTGGCGAGGGAACGAGCGGCGAGGGCGAAGGCGCGAGGTTGCCCAGCGAGCGGGGAAGGGCGGCGGCGAATTCCTGTTGCACGCGTATCCAAAGAGCGGGTTCGCTTTGCAGGTGGCGCAGGTAGGCGGGCGTGAGGTCGATCTCGCTTTTAACCCACTCAGGTACGGCGCGGGCGGCGAGGGCCTCGGGTTTGAAGTAGGCCGGATCGGCCTCGAACTTGCGCTGCAGGTCGAGCGCGGAAGAGACGCGGCTGGTGGTTGAAGCAGCCTTGTCGAGCCAGCTCAGCCAGCGAAAATAGGTGAAAACGGCCTTGGAGATATCGCGCTTTTCGGCCGGCAGCAGCTCCTTGTCGGCGCCGAGATCGCCGCGCAGGACGTAGTCGGCGGGTTGGTCGGCAGAAACCTGGTCAATGATGTGGGTGGCGCGGGCGAGGAGGAAGGAGTCGGACATGGAAAAGAAGGGTGTTAACCACTAAAAATCGGAAAGACACGAAAGAATCCGGAGTGAACGTGAATTTGGGAACGCCGCTCGGCGCGGACGACACGGAGGTCGTCCCTGCGAGGGAGGGCCCACCTCCGTGTGGGCTGGTTCGATCACGGACGACACGGAGGTCGTCCCTCCGATACGCCACCCTGTCGCTTCCGGGACTACGGTTTGGTGGGGATAAACTTCGAGTTGCCCGGCGGGTTTTTGTAGGGGGCTTTCACCGACTTGGGCGCTTTCTTGGCGTTGGCGGTCTTCGACGACTTACCCTGCTTGGCAGGCTTATCCGATTTACCCTGTTTACTTGGCTTGGCGGCTTTAGCGGGCTTGCCGGCCGTTTTTGACGGCTTTGCCGAGGCCTTGTGTGCGGGGCGCGTGGGTTTGGGTGCAAGCGTGGGCTTGGTCGAACGTTGACCTGCGTGGGCCGTAGGTTTGAACGCGGAAGGTTTGGCAACGGCAGGCGCTGCGGGGGGGCGCAGGTGGGGATGCGAAGGCACCAGCGGCAGCGAGGAGGCGTTGCTTTCGCCAGCGACATAGGGGCGGAAGTCGAGCAGGCGTTTGAAGCGGTCGACCTTGGCCACCGCCACATGCAGGCGTGAAGCGAGGGCGTAGGCTTTTTTACTGCGGCGGCCCACCAGTGTGTCGCCCGCGTTGTTGAGCGTGTAAACGTCGTCGGTGAGCACACTCATCGGGATGAAGCCAAAGGTCATCGACTCGACCAACTCGATAAAAAGTCCGTTGGCGCGCACGTCGGTGATCACCGCCTCGAAGGAAGTCTTTTTCTCCTTGGCCAGCTCGCGCTCAAAGAACTCCAGCAGTTTGATTTTAACGCTCTCACGCTCGGCCTCGGTCGAGTTGATTTCGGTGAGGCTGAGGTGCTCGCCGATACTTTCCATCTTCGCCTTGTTGTAGCCGTAAACGTAGTTGGCCGGCTCGGCGTGGCCCTCGTGTTTGATCAAGTAGTGGTCAAACACCCGGTGCACGACCAAGTCGGAGTAGCGGCGGATGGGCGAGGTGAAGTGGGTGTAGTCGTTTTTCGCCAGGCCGAAGTGGCCGTCGGGCGAACCTCGGTAACAGGCCTTTTTGAGGCTGCGCAGGAGCTGGGTGCGCAACGTGTAGCCCTGCGGGTGCGTGGTCAGGGCGGCCAGCAGGCCGATGAGCTCCGCGCGCAACGTGAGGTCGCCGGTGCGGATGTCGTAGGTGGCGAGAAACTCGCGCAGTTCGTTGAGTTTTTCTGAGTCGGGTTCGTCGTGAACCCGGTAAACCGAGGGCAGGTTTTTCGTGCGCGTGAGCCGGGCAAGCGCTTCGTTGGCGGCGAGCATGAACTCCTCGATGAGCTGGTGGCTTTCGTCGTGCTCGATTTTTTCCAGGCGGTCGGCGTAGCCCTCGGCGTCGACGAATACCTTGGTCTCGGGCATGTCGAGGTCGAGAGATCCGTTCGCCATGCGGTCGAAGCGCAGGTTCAAGGCGAGTTTCCACAGGTGTCGCACCCAGCCCTGCAACTCGGTCAATTCGGCGTCGGTTAACGACGACAGTGCGCGCCCGGTGGAGCCGGTCTGGTGTTTGGCCGGCAGGGGCAACGCGCGGATTTTATCCAGGCTGTCCTCAAACAGGAGCGCGTAGGCTTGTTTGTAGGTGAGGCGCTTGCGGCTGCGGATGACGGTGTTCGAGTAGGTTTGGGCCTTGAGGCCGCCCTGCGCGTCAAACACGAGGAAGACCGCCTTGGTGAGCCGGTCCTGCGCTTCCACCAGCGAGCATAGCCCGTTGGAGAGCTTTTCCGGCAGCATCGGAATGACCGTGCCGACCAGGTAGGTCGAGTTGCCTCGGCGCTGCGCCTCTTTGTCGAGAAAAGTGCCGGCCTTCACGTAGGCGGACACATCCGCAATGTGGATACCGACGCGCACCTCGCCCTCGGGTAGGTACTCAAGCGAGAGGGCGTCGTCGAAGTCCTTGGCGTCGTCCGGGTCGATGGTGAAGGTCGGAATCTGCCGGTAGTCGAGGCGGCCTGCGAGTTCACCGGGTTGCACGGTGTTGGGAAGCGAGGCGACCTCGCGCTCGACGGCGGCGGGGAACGTGGGATCGAGTTTGAACTTGTGGTAAATGCCCGCGAGTTCGGCGCGCGGCTCGAAGGTTTTGCCGAGGCGTTCGATGATTTCGCCCTGGATGAGCTGGCTGCGCTGGGTCCATTCGCCGAGTCGGACCACGACCTTGTCGCCAATTTCTGGAGTCGGCGTGAGCGTGCCGGCGGCGGGGTCGCCGACCACGATCTCGTGAAACATACGGGGATCGTCGGGTTTAACGTAGTAGGTGTTGCGGATGCGCTGGAGGTTGCCGACAACCGTGTCGCGGGCGCGTTCGAGCACGCGCAGCACCCGACCAGTTCGCTCGGTTCCGCGCCCATCGCGGCGCTGGC
>JBILJE010000389.1:0-2662 GCA_044377395.1 Rariglobus sp.
ATCACCGGGCGGCGCGCGGATGGATTTCACGACCTTGTTTCGGTCGCCGCACCACTAGAATTTGGCGACACCCTAGTTGTCGAATCTCGACCTGCGGGATTTACCTTGGAGTGCGATGACGCATCGCTGGAGATCGATGAGACCAACCTGGTTTTACGCGCGGCCCGGGCGTTTGCGCTGGCGGCGAAGTGGGATGGCGGCGCGCATTTTTCGCTGCAAAAACGCATCCCCATGGGCGCGGGCCTCGGTGGCGGCAGCAGTGATGCGACGAGCGTGCTGCTGGCCTTGAACCAGGTAGCTGGCACCGTGCTCAAGCGCGATGAGTTGGCAGCTGTGGCCGGGCAACTGGGCTCGGATTGCGCGCTTTTCCTCGCCGGTGGCCCGGTCGTTATGCGCGGGCGAGGCGAAAACGTGCAACCGCTGCCGGCACAGGCGGCGCTGCGGTTGCGCGGACGCCGCGTGTTAGTATTTAAGCCGATGTTCAGCATCAGCACGGTTTGGGCTTACCGCCGCATGGCAGCGGGCGCGCCGACGACCTACCTGCCGCCAGAAGAAGCCGAGGCACGGCTTGCGACTTGGGTCGGCCAGCCCGAGGCCCCGGCAGAAGCGCTGCTTTTTAATAACATGGAAGTGCCGGCATTTACCAAATTCATCGCTTTGCCCGTGCTGATGGAACGGTTGCGCGCGGAGTTTAACCTCGTCCCCTGCATGAGTGGCAGCGGCAGTGCCTGCTTCGCGTTTTTGCCTGAGGGCGCGCCTGTATCCACAATCACCAGCCGGATTCGCGAGTTGTGGGGCGCGCAGGCTTTTGTGGTTGAAACGCGGCTCAGCTGATCTGCGCCTCGGCTGTTTTTGGGGTGCTCGCCAGGGAATCAGCCACGCCAACGATCACATCGGTTAAAAGCCCTGCGATTCCGTATCAATCGGTCTTTTCGCCGCGCGATGAAACGATTGTGCGCCAAGGCGCATGGCTTCGACTTTGGTTTCGACTTCGAATCCGCCCGTCTTTCGAATCCGCACTATCATGCGTATTCTTGTCACCGGCGGCGCCGGCTTTCTGGGTTCCCACCTTTGCGACCGCCTTCTCAAAGACGGTAACGACGTTATCTGCCTCGATAACTTTTTCACCGGTCGCAAAAGCAACATCGCGCATCTCCACGGCCGCCCCGATTTCGAGTTGGTCCGCCATGACGTCATTGATCCGTTCAAGTTCGAGGTGGATCAGATCTACAACCTGGCCTGCCCAGCCTCGCCGCCGCATTACCAGTTCAACCCCATCAAGACGACCAAGACCTCGGTCATGGGCGCAATCAACGTCCTCGGTCTGGCTAAACGCGTGCATGCCCGCGTGTTTCAGGCCAGCACCAGCGAGGTGTACGGCGACCCCGCGATTCATCCCCAGCCCGAGAGCTACTGGGGTAATGTTAACCCGATCGGCAAACGCTCCTGCTACGACGAGGGCAAACGCGTCGCCGAGACCCTCTTCTTCGACTACCACCGCGAGAACAAAGTCGATATTCGCATTGTGCGTATTTTTAACACTTATGGTCCGCGCATGCACCCGAACGACGGCCGCGTCGTCTCCAATTTCATCGTACAGGCGCTCAAGGGCGAAGATATCACGATCTACGGCGATGGCCTGCAAACACGCTCCTTCTGCTACGTGGACGACCTGATCGAGGGTTTTGTGCGTCTGATGAACCAGACCGAAACGGTTGGCCCAATCAATATTGGTAACCCCGGTGAGTTTACCATGCTGCAGCTCGCCGAGCTCACGCTCAAATTGGTTGGGGGGAAATCCAAGATCGTGCATCGCCCGTTGCCCTCGGACGACCCCAAGCAGCGTCGCCCCGATATTACGCTCGCGCAAAAGTATCTGAATAACTGGGCGCCTACTGTGCAGTTGGAGGAGGGCCTGCAGCGCACCATCGCCTACTTTAAGACGCAGGTTTAAGGAGGGGCGCAGGGCCTGTTGGCACGCCTTAAACGTTCTCCGAATTGTCTGGAACGTTTCCCTCTGGAGGAGAAGGGGGGCTGTTTATGGTCACATGGTGTGAATTTCGTCTTGCTGCCGCTTAAAAACCGCCCCTAGTAGCGAACTTCCTCCTGCCTTCGTTTGCGAAAGGGAAGTTCTTTGCCTCGTTTGAAGTGGTAACTCACTGAGTTTTTCCTGTTGGCCGGTTGATCAATTTGACCACCCAATCCGGGATGATTCAGGGCGTAAACCAAAGGTCGGGGCAACTCATGTTAGCCGATGTAGCTCAGTGGTAGAGCAGCGGTATCGTAAACCGCAGGTCGTCGGTTCAATCCCGACCATCGGCTCCAGTGTTATCACTGGCAGCCTCAACACCCCGCGCGGTGTTCAAGGTGCAGGTTGCTTAATTTTCGCGCTTCAGTTGTTCGCTATGCCGTCGTCGGCCAAGCCGCCCTGAAGTTTTTGGCGCAGTTTGATCAGGTCGATGTTGGCCCGGATCTCTTCACTGAGTAACTCAAGCCGGCGGTGGACGCTCAGCGTTTCGAGCAGCTTTTGTTTCAAGCGCACGTTTTCACAGAAGTTGAAGGCCGCCAGGTCGACGAATGTGGCTGGGTCGTCGACGGTCTTTTCGAAACGGGTGAGTTGGTTGGTCGGTTCACCGCTCAGACGAAGGCGGGTGGCGATCAG
>JBILJE010000106.1:0-9304 GCA_044377395.1 Rariglobus sp.
GCAGGAAACGCACCGCAGTGCGGAACTGATAGTTCGGCTCCGCCTTGTGCAGGGTAACCGCCACCCCGCTCACCGTCTGGGCGCGGGTCTTCCACTCCTCGCCCTGCGTTTTCGTGAAATCCTCGGCAAAGAGTTCGCGATAGGTCTGGGTGACACGCCGCAAGCGCGGCGGGGTGTCGGGATGGGTGGTCGGGGTGTAGGTGAACTCGATCTCCTGGCCCGGCTGAAGCGCCTGGGCCAGCATCGGGAGTTCATACGCGACGATCGAACCGCGCAGAGCGGTCGTCTCGAAGCTCGTGCCCAAAAACTTGTCGTAGTTGAAGTCGAAGCGTCGGCCGTCCTCCAGCTCGATGCCGCCGACCGAACGCTGCCCGACAAGCACCGGTGCATGAAACGCCTTGATCCGTCCGCGCCCCTGCCCGTGCGTGGCCACCACGGCCACAACCTTATCGGCGTCGTTGAGGGTCACTTCGACCCGGTCGAACGGCTCGGGCCGGTCCGGCTTGCTTTGAGTGGGATCAGCGCCGTCGGCGCGACGGGTGAAGCGCGCTTCCGGCACCACCGCCAAAGTCAAAGACTGCCCATAGCTCATCGCTTCGAGGTTCTGGGTATCGAGGGTGAGGCGCTGGGCGTTGCCGGACAGGAAACGTCCGACCAACGTGCGTGGCAGCGTCGGCTTATCCGAGGGCGGCGGGGTGATCGCCAGCTCCACGCTCACACGGCCCGAGTCGACGATCGCCTCGCTCGCGCCGGCGCCAGCGGAAGCGGACGGCACGACGGCATAGTGGTTGGGTGCGAGCGTCTGTACGCGCCAGCCCTTGCGCGCTTCCAAACCGGCGAACGCGAGACCGATCCGCTGCCCCGCGACGTCACTGGCGAGCGAGAACTCGACGCGGTCGGACCCGACCGCACGCAGCGTGACGAGGGCGACCGCATCGGCGTTGGGCAGACGAACCTCGACGGGGTAAGTGCCGAGCTGGCCGTGACCGCGCACCGCATAGCGCACCGGCAGGATTTGGGAGATCTCGCCGCAGAGCAGTCGGTAGGCTTGGCGATACCAGCCGCGGGCGCACAGATCGGCGGCCTGACGATAAAGGGCGAGTTCGCGGCCAAGGACACGCTCATGCTTGGCGAGCAGCGCCTCGGCGCGGAGGTGATCGGCGGGCACGGGCTTTTTCACCCGATCCAGCGCCGCCTGCGCATACGCCTGCATCAGGTTTTCGGCCAAGGCTCGATCCTGCACCCAGAGTTGGGTGATGCGCTGCTGGCGAATCGTCAGCGGCTCGCCCTGCACATAGCCGCTGCTCCGCGGCCAAGCGCTGCCGACGGACAATTTGTAGAGAATCGCGGCGTCACGCGCACTGCCCGAGTGCACCACCAAGCGCAAGTAGCAGACCTTCTGCCCGACCATCGCAGTGCCCAAATCAAAGGAGCGCTCGCTGGTCATGCGCGGCGTCCAGTGATCGGGACACGGCAGGTCGGCGGCGGTCAGGACCCGGACTTGGGTGAGGCGGTCGGGAGAAGGTCCCGTCCACAGTTCGATCCGGTTGCCTTCGCCCGCGGAAATACGGCCGTCGAGATGCAGATTCAACCCGGCGGTGAATGCCTGGCCACCGTTTTCCAATCGGTAGGTGATCTCGCCGGGCGCCTTCGGGTCGACGATGGCCAGACGCGGAGCCCGGGTCTGCTCGACGCGGAAGGCGGTGGCGTGCTGAAGCTCCACGTTGCGCATCGAGGCAATCTGGCTCGGGGGACCGAGCCGGCGCCCATGGGCATAATCGACCCAGAGCATCGCCGGCTCCCGATGCACCGGTGGCAGCGCCGGCTGGCCGTCGGTGTCATCAATGGCGGCGATGAAGCGCTCGTCGCCCACCTTGTCATTAAAAAGCGTCACGAACTGAAACCCGCGCGCGTAGTGGTCGCGCAGCACCTGGAAGTTTTCCTTCAGGATCGGGCGCTCCATGTTAATCATCGCTAGGCGACCGCGGCCGCGCAGGTAATCGTAAATTGCGATTTCGCGATATTCCTTCCCCTGCCCCATCTCACCGCTGCTCCACAGGCCGGGCACCATCGCGGTCTGGCCGGCTGACCATTGGGGATGCTCCATCGGGAAATCCGTCAAGAAGTCCGGATGCGCGAAAAGATTATCCAACACCTGCGACTGCGGCAGTGTCACCGTGCCGCGGTCGACCTGGACACTGTCCCGGCCGAACTGAGAGCGGCTGCTGCGCGCGTACTTTTCCCAGGTGTGCACCCCGTCGCGGTACAACCAAAGCCGCTCCTTCCCATCAAGCCCGTCGGCCGGATCGAGTGTGACGCCATCGCGGGCGGCTTCGGTGATCGTGTCGTTGGTGATCTCGCCCAAGACCGGTCCCCACTCGCGCACGAAAACAAAATCAGCCGGCGTGCCGCGCGCGCGCAGCAAGTCGAGCTGGGTGTTCAGGCCGGAGGCGGCGCGCACGAAGCGCTTTTCCAAATAAGCGTTCATCCACTCGTCGCGCAGGGTCGGCCAGGCGGTGTTGCTCCACATGTTCGGCCACGACGGGAGGTACTGTTTCTTGTCGGCATCATAGCCGAGCAGGCTGTAGCGCGGATCGCTGAAGTAGCCGCCCTGCCCGTCGGGGCCGCTCGGCTTGCCGCCCCAGACCGTGCCGTTGAGCATGATCATCGAGGTGGTCGCCGAAGCGGTGTCCTGGCGGAGCACCGTTTCGACTTTTTCGCGGACCTGTTCGGGGGGCTGCGAACCGTACTGGCCAATGGTGAAATTACCGATCGGCCCGTATTGCCGGAAGGTCGGCCGGGGCGACACCGCCGGCAGCTTTTGGCCGATCACGCCCATGGTGCGGTACACGCCTTCCTGCGTCTCCACCCGGGTGAAGAAATCACCATAGGCCCAGACCTCGCCCACGCTGAAGGTGCCGGCGCCGGCGTTGCGCAGGGTGATGCGCGCCAGGTTCGGCTCGCTCAGGTGGCGGGCGTCGACCGCCACCCACAGGTGATTGGGACCGGCGCCGTATTCCTCGTAGGTCCGAAAATAAACCGGCTGGTCGTTCACGAGCACGGTGTAGCCGAAAACGACCGGGCGCCGCTGGTGGATCTCCTGGATTTCCAGAAGCAAGGGTTGGCCCGCGGCGGGCACCGGCACCTCGAAGCGCAGCTCGGCGTTTTCGCCGGAAAGGGTGCGCACTTGGTAACGATCGCGATAGCCGCCCATCTCGGTTTCCAGCGTCTCGGCCTTCACCGAACCGGCGGTTTTCACCTGGTGGGCCTTTTCGCTGGCGCGATCGCCCATGCGCAGGTGCGCGTAAAAACTGGTGTCGGGGCTGGCGCTCACCGGGGACAGCGCCAGCGACCACAGCGCCGTAACACCGGCGACGAGGCGTGCCAAAAATCTTGGACGGACGCTGGGGAGCAATGAGGAGACAGGGGGAAGGCTCATGGATTTAGAGGGAAAGGGGGAAAGGGGGACGGAAGAACATCAAACGAAATAGGATCACCCGCTTAGGGGCGTGAAACGACCAGCGGCCAGTCATCGGTGCGGAAAGGGGTGGCGGGCCAGCCGGCTCGATTGAAGAGTGAAGTCGGGCAGTAATCCCCGTAGGCAAAGCGAACAGCAACGGGCCGCGGCACCTGCGGGCAGCTCAGCACGACTTCCGCCCCCTCGATCACGGCCTCGGCCCAGAAAAACCGGCGATCTTCGCCCGCGAGCGCGAAGCCGGTCAACCGGTCCCCGCGAACGGCCAATCCCTCGCCCACCTCGCTGAAGCGTACCCGGACTTTGCCCTCGACCACCGCATGCGCGGCATAACGCGGGCCGGTGCTCGCAACCGGTTTCCCATAGACTTGATGCAGGGCGAGCGACGCGAGACGTTCACCGACCGGACGCTTGTTGCGGGGATGGATGTCGTCCTTTTCACCGATGTCCCACGATGCGACGATACCCGTGCCCGGCACGCGTTGGGCCACGGAGGCTTGAGCCTCCCGGATCTCCGCCCACGGGCTGGGTTGGTTGGGCTCAGGCTCTTGCCTAGAACCGCGTCCGAACATGGAAAGCTGAACGATCAGGAACGGCAGCTCGGGCTGGTCGAACTGGCGGCGCCACGCGCCGATCAGCGTCTCCATCAACTCCGCATACTGAGGGCCATTCGAGGTCTGACCGGCTTGTGAGCCGGTGTTACCCTCTCCCTGATACCAGATGACCCCGCGCACCGCGAACTGACGCAGTGGGGCGATGTGTGCATTATAAAGTGCGGATGCCCACCAGCGGGGCCAAAGTCCGGGATCATTGCCCGGCTGGGGACGCTTTTCCGAAAACGGCTGACCCGCGGCTTCGGCGGCGGCTTTGCGTTTGGTCCACTCGGCCACGCTTTTTGTCAGCGCGGCTTGTTTGGCCGGGAGCTCCGCCGCCCACGTTTTTGAATTTGCAATGAAGGTGTGAAGCCAAGGTAGAGTTTGCAGATCGGCCATGGGCACCCAGGCCTCGGCCATGGACGCTCCCACAGGAGTGACAATCAGCCCGACAGGACGACCGGCACGGGGCTGCAGGTGGGTTCCAAAATAATACGGCACACCCGAAGTCTCAGCGGTGGTCGGCCCCCACACCAGTTCACCCGGCTTGCGCTTACTCCACGGGAACTGGTTTCGCTGCGGCTCCATCGACCACTGGAATTGGGTTACATTGAATACGCGCAGCAACGGATTGGCGGGCTTGGCGGCCTCCTCGGCCCCCCCGGTGGTTTCGGCCAACGCGGGCGACGCCATGTTCGACTGCCCACTGCAGATCCACACGTCGCCCACCAAGACTTCGGGGAAGCTCCGCGCCCCGGAAACGGCTTCAATGGTGAGTGTCCGCCCCTCGGCGCTGGCGGCCAGCGGCGTCAGCTTCACCGACCACTCGCCTTGAGCATCCACTTGAGTGCTCACCGTCTGGCCGGCGAAACGCACGGTCACGGTCTCACCCGGGGTGCCCTGACCCCACACCGGAATGGGCCGGTCGGCCTGCAGCACCATGCCACGATCAAATATCCAACACAGTTCGACTGCCCTGACACTCAAGGGCGCCAGACAAACGAGGACAAAAGCAAAGAGCGTGGAAGCTTTCATGGGATTAAAAAAGGGAATGAAAAGGGAAGAGAGAACCGGGGCTGAGGATTAGTGGCCGAATCGGGCATTCCAGAGTGCGCGATGGGCGTTTTTCCCAACCGCCTGGCGACTGTGAAAAGCCTGCGCACGAACCTGGTCCTTCGTGAGAACCCCATCGGGATAAACCTGCCGGCGCCCGAGCACGGCACCGTCGCGATTGCGGTACTCCGTTATCTGGGGCGGGGCACCGGCGGAGGGATTCCCCTGCAGGCTCAGCTCCCAATCCTTCGGCCAGGCGTAGTTTTCGGAGTGTTCGATCTTGCCCACGCGAGCCGTCTGGTACCCGTGCTCACGGACCCAAAGAGGCAGGGTCATCGTGTCGGGCTGCTCCGCGAGGTAGTTGTTGTTGGCCACACCCACCTTGTCGACCCCGAGGCCGGTCAGAAACGACTTGCGGCTCGGGGTGCAGACGCTGGCCTGCACGAAGGCGCGGTCGAACACCACGCTCCCGCTTGCGAGCCGGTCAAGCGCGGGGGTCCGAGCGTGGACGTCGCCGTAGCAGCCCAGCCGGGTCGTGAGATCATCGGCGACAATGAAAAGGACATTGGGCCGGGCCGTCGCAGTCACCGGTTGCGCCCACGCCGAGGAGAGCGGGAGCGCCGCCAACCCGAGCCACACAAGGGTGAATCGTGTCATCGCAGGGAGCTTATTTAGTCTTGGGATAGAACGCGTGCAACTTGGCCGCCAGCTGCGCGACCTCCGCTTGATTCTCGGACCGGTCGACCAGGTTGATGTACGCCGACGGATCGCGCTGCAGATCGTAGAGTTCGCGCTCGTTGGAACCGTAGCGCTCGATGTAGCACCACCGCTCGGTGTACACGGCCTTGCTGGTGACATTCACGCCGGGCGGCATCAACTCGGCAGGGACGGGCGGGTCGCGCAGACCCAGTTCGGCGGCCCACTGGGCGGCCACCTGCCGGTTGGTGACAAACTCGATGAAGGCCGCCGGCTTGCCGGGCGCTTGGGGATTGCGAAGCTGGGGCACAAAGCTGCGGCCATCCAGCCCGTCGGGAATCGGCAGCCCCGCCAACTCGGTGAAGGTGGGGAACAGGTCGAGCAGCTCGACGATCCCCGGGGCGGCGGCGCCGCGAGCGGCCACCGCGGGGTAGCGCACGATCAACGGCACGCGGGCGACCTGCGGGTAAACGGTGTGCTTCATCCAAAGATCCCGAAAACCGAGGTGATAGCCGTGATCGGAGGTGAGGACGATGATGGTGTTCTCCAGCTGTCCCTTTTTCTTGAGGTACGCCAGCACCCGTTCCACCTCGGCGTCCATCGAGGAGACGGCGGCGTAGTAGCCCTGGATGATCTGCCGGCGCTTCGCCTCGGTGAGCTTGGCGGGCATGCGAGGCATCGAGTAAGGCAGGGCGGGATTCGCCTGCGATGGCGCCAAATCCAGCGGCATGCGATCGGCCGGATGCCAGCCGATATACTCGGCGGTGGTATCGTGCGGCTCGTGCGGAGAGTGGAACCCGAGCGCGGCGAAAAACGGTTTCTGGGAGTCGCGCTCAGTCTCAAAAAACTGAATCAGGCGATCGGCGCGGGACCCATCCATGGTCTTGGCGCCGGCGCGGCGCACGTCGACCATCGCCACCTGCCTTTTCGGATCGGCGTCGTCGTAGACGGGATTGCGCTGCTTGCCGCGATTGTCCTGGTTGCCGGCATCCTTGGCGCGGATATCCCAGGCGTCCTTATCTTGGTATTCGTCGGTGTGCTCGACCTTGCCGATGGCGATGGTCTGATAACCGGCCCGGCGGAAGTACTTACCCACGGTCATCGCCTCGGGGTTCTGCTTCATGTAGTTTTCGGCCAGGATGCCCACCGTCTTGGTGCTCTTGCCGGTGAGGAACGACTTGCGGCTGGGCGTGCAGACCGAGCCCTGCACGTAGGCGCGCTCGAAGCGTACGCCTTCGGCGGCCAGCCGGTCGATCGCGGGCGTGCGGGCCGCCACGTCGCCATAGCAGCCCAAGCGGGTGTTGAGGTCATCGGCGATCAGGAAGAGCACGTTGGGCCGAGCGGGCACGGGAGCGCCGGTCTCGGACGGGGCGGCGAGGCAAGTTACGGCGCTGGCGGCACAAAGGAACGCCCAGCTAGAGAGGGCAACGAGGCGGGGTAAACGCAGCATAGAGATAAGGGTATGAGGAAATCAGGAGAGGTGAACCGGAACGTCAGCGGGCGTGTCTTTGCCGGAGTATTTCGGCGAGGGCGGCATGCATGCGCGCGGCGATCTCGGGGAAATCTTTGACGCGGTTGACGCGCTGCGCAGGGTCCTCGCGCAGGTTGTAAAGCTGGGTGCGGGGCGCGTCGGGCAGCAGCTTACCGTCGGCCGAGTAGTTGCTGTTGGAGTAGCCGAGGTCACGCATGTAGAAGGTGCCGAAGCGCCCCATCGAACTGGGGTCGGGCAGGTAAACCCAATCGCCGCTGCGCAACGCCTGCGCCGGGACGCCGGGCATGGAGGCCGAGGTGTAGATCATCTCAGTGCGCACCGGAACCGGGGTGGTGGGGTGGAGCAGCACCGGCAATTGGTTGAGTCCGTCGGGCGCGGCGCCACGCGGCAGCTTCAGGTCAATCGCTGCGGCCACCGTGGGGAAAATATCGCTGAGGGAAAGCAAGGCGTCGGAGGTCGCGCCCGCCGGGATGCGTCCCGGCCAGCGGGCGATGAAGGGCACGCGATGCCCACCCTCCCACGCATCGGTTTTCAGCCCGAGTAGCGGCCCATTGGCCCGGTGACCGGCGGCCATCGCATGGTCGATGTAGCAACCCCCATTGTCGCTGGTGAGGATGACCAGCGTGTTCTCTGCCAGCCCGAGGCGTTCGAGGTGGTCGAGCACCTGCCCGACTGCGGTGTCGAGCTGCTGGACGAAATCGCCATACAGGCCGGCCTGGCTGGTGCCGCGAAATTCCTTGGCGGGCATCAGCGGCACGTGCGGAGCAAACATTCCCATGTAAAGAAGGAAGGGTTGATCCTTCGGCTTTTGCTCCAGCCACTTCCCTGCGCGTTCGGCCAAGGTCAGGTCCAGTCGCTCAACATCGTAGGCCGCGTGCGCCGCGGTTGCACCGGCGCTCGAACCGGCCTTGTTACCCGCATAGGGCCAATAGGCGGGAGTCACCGGTGAAATAACCAACGGATCTAGCGGATCGTGTCCGTAAACGGCGTTGTTTTCGATCCACACCAAGGGGGGCCATTCGTGGCCATTGGCCTGGCCGAAGAAATATTGAAAGCCGGCTTGGTTAGGGCCGTGGGTGGTGGGCTCATTCCACGTTTGGTTGGTGGTCTTGCCGGGGAGATTCCAACCCAGGTGCCACTTGCCCAAGGCAGCCGTGGCGTAGCCCGCGTCGCGCAGGACTGCGGGCATCAGGATTTCGTTATCCTGAAAGTAAAAACCCTCGCCGGTGTTCTTCGCGCGCCAGTGATAACGGCCGCTCAGGACCGCGTAGCGCGACGGTTGGCAGACCGCCGCAGTCGAGTGGGCATCCACCAGCCGGACCCCTTGGGCCGCCAAGCGATCAATGTTCGGGGTCTTGATCTGGGTCGCACCATAACAACCGAGATCTCCGTAGCCCAAGTCATCGGCCAGTATTACGATGATATTGGGGCGCGAAACCTGAGGTGCCGGCGTAGCTGCGGCGGCCCCGGCGAAGGCCGGTAGCCCCAACGTGAAAAGGAGAATCCAAAGCTTTGATTTTTGCATGATAAGAACCTGGGTCACAGGGTCGACGCTAGGGGTAGCGTTTAAGAATGAAAACGAAGGTAATGAATTGAACTAGGGTAAAAAGCCAATGCCTCCCACATGCTGTGGCAGGTTGACTTTTTTCGATCAACCCAACTTCGCTCCAATGGGATACACAGTCGCTTGTATTAATACTAAAAGAGACGACCTGGATTAACAGGTCGTCTCGCCCTTCGGCAGAATTCAGCCGACGTCACGCAGCAGAGTGACAACCTCAAAAGGCCGCAGGCTAACGGCCCCCTCGATGGGAGCGGTGGGGGTGAGCGGCCGCTCCATCATATCGGCGGCGCGCCACCGCTCGCCTTCGGGCAAGGTGACCGAGCCGCCCTCGCCGCTCACGTTCACCAAGCGCAGGACCAGGGCCGAGCCGTCCTCGGCGCGTTTGATCGCATCGACCGCCACGCCTTTGGCGGTAAGCGCGACCGGCGGGG
>JBILJE010000107.1:0-9283 GCA_044377395.1 Rariglobus sp.
AAGACAATCAACACCTCCTGCGAACGAGTGTGATAAGTGAACTTAAGGCGCAGCCGCTGCGGGGCGTCGTACCCCCCTTGGGAGTTACGTCGAGGAGTGGTTTCGTTTTTCCAATTCTTAAAATCCACGTCGTAATAATCGTACCCTAGGCCCGTGACCAAAGGCGACACCACGGTCTCGCGTGGGGGCTGTTCATCAAACCCCTTTTCAACCCGTGAATGCCACAGAAACAAAAGGCCTGCACCCTCGCGCACCGATAGCGAACACACCACTTCAGGCAAAGGTTGCCCCGGCCAGACGAATAGGCGGCTGCCCTCGAAGAGTTCAAATGTGAGCAACGTCTCGGTCATGCCCGCCTGGGTGCGAATCTCTGTCATGGTAAACGGGGTGGAGTCGGCGGAGGCAGCCGGAGGTCGAGCCGCAGCGCGCAGCTCATGCTGCAAAAATCGAGTGACCGCCCGAATATGCTGATCGAAGAGCCGTAGGTCGGTGTTACGCCCCCATAACTCACCCATCGAAAAGATAAACGTGTTGAGTCCAACCATGAGCAGGCCGGTCAAGGCGAGCGCAAGTAATGTCTCCAACAGAGTGAATCCACGGCGCTTCATTTGTTCACACTCTCCTGCAGCTTGAGGATTCGATCGCGCGAGGCGGCTCGCAGCGTAGCTCGGTCGGTCGCCACCGACCAGGTCGGCCGTAGCAGCCGGAAAACCTCTCGGATTTTTTGGCTATTGATTGTGTCCTGACCGGCGATTTCACAGTCGAAAGTGACAGCGAAGAGATCGGCCTGTGAAGTGGGCTCGATAGTTGCAGTCCAGTGGACGGCCCGCCCGTCCCCCGCCGCAAAATCGCCCCCCCGACGAGCCAATTCCACATCGGCCTGGGCGAGCAACTGTGCCCGCGCAAACTGAACCTCTGGATCGCTCACCGTGGCCCTGCGAGCAACCTGGTAACCGTTAAGCACATTGACGTAGGCGGTGCCCAAGACCACAGCCGCCATGGCAAAAATCGCCAAGGCCACCAGTACTTCGATCAGAGTAAAGGCCGTGGGACGTGCGCGGTTCATCTTGTGGGTTGGCTCGCGAGCATCGGGGCGCACGTCCACGGGTCGATTTCAAGCACCCGAGTTTGGGTGCTGCTCTTCAGTTGCACCCGAAATGGCGAACACGTCCCGTCACCATAAAACGTAACAAAGGGCTGAGTACGCGTTTCGACGAGCTCACCGGCGATCAAAATGGCCGAATACGTCGACGGCGATTTTGGCGGAAGAAACTCGATCTCTGAGAGTTGATTCGAAACGAAGGGCATCCGGGTTTCTGCGGCCGGAGAGGTGAGGATAAATTCACGCGACTTGGTATCAAGGCTCAGCCGTACCGGCTGATTGTTCAGCAATGCTGCCTTACGAGCGGCCGCTGCGGCCAACCAAAACAACTCGTCAGGGGTTTTAGGGCGATCACCGAGCAGCCGAGAAGTGCCCACCACTAACACCCCCGTGAGCAAGGCGATCAGGGCGATCGTTACCAGAACTTCAAGCAGAGTGAATCCCGTCCGGCCAGCGGCTATTCGAGGAATGGATACAGACATAGAATCGCGCGCCGGTTAGCCAGAACGGGGCGGATTACCAGTTGCCGATATCGTCAGCGGTGCCCTCTTCTTTGTCCGGCCCCTTGGAGAATAGGTCAAAGCTGTCCTTGTTTTTAACGCCAGGGAAACGGTAAACATAGGGCTCCTTCCACGGATCAAGCGGGAGCTTACCACCGGGGGTTTCGATGTAGGGGCCCTTCCAATACTCGGCCCGGGCGGCGGGTGCTGTGACGAGCGCCTGCAAGCCCTCAGCGGTTGAAGGATAACCACCGGTGTCGATACGGTAAGCGGTTAATGGGGTTTTGATACTGGAGTTAACAAAAAGTCGGGCGATGACGGCTTCATTTTTGCCCAAAGCGTCACCGAACTTGTTGACGGTGAGGCCGACGAGGAGGCCGATGATCGCCAGGACCACGAGAATTTCGAGCAGGGTAAACGCACGCTGGGAAGCGCGCAGGGATTGGTGGAGAGATGAACGCATGGGAAAAACGTTAAGACTAAGAATGCTGAGCCAAGTTGCGAAAGTACCTCACAAAGGCGACGCGAAAGAAATGGTGCCCCCGCCCGGACTTGAACCGGGATAGGCGCTTTAGGAAAGCGCTGCTCTATCCAGTTGAGCTACGGAGACGAATCCATTACTTCCATCGATCTTCAACGTGGAGACTGGATTGTAGGTTGACAACCTTTGGCTTCACCGGTTTTTCTTTTCCTCTTTTTCAAATGAGCACGACCGAAAACACCCAGCAGAGCCTTACGCCTGAGCAGATTCCGTTCACCACGCCCCAGGCTTTGCGCAACTACGTAACTGACACCGGCAAGATCTTGCCGCGCAAGTACACTCACCTGTCCGCCAAGCAGCAGCGCGCGGTTACGAAGACCATCAAACAGTCCCGTAACAACTTGCTCGCTCTCTAAGCGAACTGTTGACCACTCGCAGCGCAGGCCGGAGCTAATCACTCCGGCCTTTTTCATGCCATGCGCACGTCACCAACCGCCCGTATCTACCGCCCCACCCCTCGCAACTTGGCGTTTTTGGCCAACGTGCTCGCGCGCGGTGGTATCGTCGCCGCTCCCACTGAAACCGTCTATGGACTGGCGGCCGACGCGCGCAACGCCAAGGCCTGCCGTGCCGTTTTTCGGGCCAAGGGTCGTCCGGCTAACGATCCGCTTATCGTCCACGTTAACTCGCTCGACCAAGCAGGCGAAGTCGCCGCGCTTAACGACGCCGCTCGCTCTCTCGCCAAAGCATTCTGGCCCGGCCCGCTCACGCTGGTGCTCCCCAAACAGCCCGGAGTACCTGCGATCGTCACTTCAGGATTAGAGAGCGTCGCGGTACGCATGCCCGCACACCCATTTTTTCGCGAGCTCATCGAGCGCAGCGGTTGCCCTCTGGCAGCACCGAGCGCCAACCCCTTTGGCTACATCAGCCCCACCACGGCTGCGCATGTAAGAGATGGGCTTGGCCAGCGCATCAAGTACATCTTGGATGGCGGATCATCCCAAATTGGCGTCGAATCCACGATCCTCGATCTTCGCAATCCCTGCAAACCGGCGATCCTTCGTCCCGGATCCATTTCACGAGAGGCGGTGGAACTGGTGCTCGATCGTAATGTTGCAGCCTATGCGCGAAAAGCGCCCGCCCACACCGCAGCCCTCGCTCCAGGAATGCTCGAACGACACTATAGCCCCCGTACTCCTCTGACCTTGGTCGACAAACTCGCCCCCGCCTTTTTATACAAACTGGCCAACAACGAGGCCGTGCTGTTTGTCCACCAGCCTAAGCTCAGCCAACAGGCACCGAATGTCTTCTGGCTGGCGAATCATGGGGATGAGCTCATAGCGGCGGCGCACAACCTGTTCAATCAACTGCGCATGCTGGATTCAGGCGGCTGGACACAAATCCATGCCGAACTTGCTCATGGCAGCAGTGCGCTGGCGCTGGCCATCAACGACCGCCTCAGCCGTGCCGCCGCCAAGCGCGGCCCCGCCTAACGCAAAAAGAGGCGGATCGTTGCCGATCCGCCTCTTTTTTGGCTGCCAACGGGTAATTCATTTACCGCTCAGGGGTAGCATCCTCTTTGGACATCACCACATAGTAATCTTTGTACGACTTATCATAGTATTGGGCATAGTAATACCCCGACACGGCCAGATTGAGCCCGTTAAGGACCGCACCAAAAACCGGCACGTTGGATTCAGCCAATTTCTTGGCGCTAAACTGGGCTGCCTTACGACGGACTTTATTGAAGAAAACCGTAAAGACCGAACCATCGACCAAGGGCAGAACGATCAACGCATCGCTCACCGCAGCCAGCGGAGGCGTATCAAAGAAAATACGATCATAGCGCTTACGCAGATCGGCGATCATCGACTCGAAATTCTTGCCATTGAGAATCTGGGTCGGGTTCTTGGCACGGCCACCCGTCGTGATCACATCGAGGTTCGGATGAACACTACGCACAACCACCTCATCGATCGTCGCCGTTCCCGCGCAAATATCGATGACCCCTTTGCGATTCTCCAAGCGGAAGGACTTGTGAACGTTGGGCTTTCGCAAGTCGCAATCAATGATCGCAACCCGCTCGCCATGCGCGGCAAACGTAAGCGCCAAATTCGTTGTAGTAAACGACTTACCTTCACCCGGAATGGTACTTGTGACCAGAATACACTGGGCATTCTTGCTCTCATCCTTGAGCCGCAGGCTCGAGTGTAAGGTAAGAAACGCCTCACAGACTTGGCGGTCGGCATTGTTAATGACGATCTGCGCCTTATCCGGCTGCTCCATCTTCTTAATTTGCGGAATGATACCAATCAGTGGAAGTCCAACAACCGACTCGATATCGAACGAACTCTTAACGCGGTCATCGATAAAGGCGACGAAGAAAGCGAAGGCCAAACCGAGTCCGAGACCACCGACAAACCCAAGCCCGAGGTTGAGTGAGATTTTGGGTGAAACGTAATCACTTTCCTGTGAGGGAGACGCCTTGTCCACCACACGCGCATTCTGCGTCTCCATGGTGGAAATCATCGTGGTGTCGCGCATACGCACGATAATATTTTGCAGAAGCTGCTCGTTGATCACCAACTTGCGCGAGCGCTCCGAATACTCAACGGCGGCACGATCCAACGCCATCGTCTCCGTGCTTGCTGTAGCCAAAGAGGCCCTCGCCTGCTCATCATTACGGCGTGCGCTTTGGTAATCAGACTCGATGGTCGCGGCCGCATTGGTAATCGCCTTGCTCAACTCGCGCTCGGCCTGTGCCAGCGAGTTCATCGCCTCCATCATGATGGGGTGTTTTTCGCGATAACGATCTCGTAGCTGGGCAACCACTATCTTCTTTGCCGAAACATCATTAAGCAGCTGGCTTATAAGAGGTTGAGCAGCAATAAAGGATAACTGTGTAAGATCGCCTCCTTCGGCTTGGCGCTCCTGTACTTGCTTCCACCGGATGCCTGCGTCCTTAAATTTAGCGTCCGTCGATGTGACGTAAAGATTCAGCGCCTTGAGCTTTTCGGTGACGATGTCCTTACGCTGGTCGAGCGAGACCATGTTGTTGCGCTCGAGATAGGACTGAAGCTCGTTAGCCAAATCCTTAACGGTGCGCTCCTGTTGCTCGGCGCGAATTTTAAGCTCCTCGACCGCCTTCATCGACTCATCGATGCGAACGCGGGCGTTGTAGGCGATGAATTCGTCAACGAACAGATTGGCCACTTTAGCCGCGATCTGACGATCAGGGTGCCGATAGACGACATTGATCAGCAAGCTGAGGCGCTTAGGAACGATTTTTCGGTTGCCCCCTAAAACCTCCAACGGCGTAACTGGATCACTCCCCTTGCCCTTTTCGTAAGGCGCCATGAATTGGCGCATATCTTCACCGGTGATGCGTTCAGCCACCTTTTGGATGATAGCATTGCTGCTGAGCACCTCGACCACCGTATTAAGATCTTCGGTACCTCGAACCGTGTTATCCACAACGGCCTCGACGTTTTTCATCACAGTCGGATCGCTGCGGAAGATCTGCACGCTGGCCGAAGATTGATAAATCTTGGTCTGGCTGAAGGTGTAAACCAGCGCCGAAGAAAACACGACGAGGAACACAACGATGATGTACCACATGCGCTCACGCAGAATCAGCGCATAGTCCTGAAATCCGCGCTGCATCGAACTTTCGCCGCCGTACCCGACTGAGTCATAACCTCCGTAACCACCACCATACCCCGGGTCGCCTGAACCACCACCTGATTGCCCTGGCGATTGCTTAGAATGTGAATCCATGGAGAAAAACTTAAACGTTAAAGAATGCGCTCTGGGACAAAAACAATGTCGTTTACGAGCAGTGGCCACGTGTTACTGGAACGTCCCTTAATTAGGTCGTCCGCATCGATGACGTAAGTGTCGGACTTTCCGTCCGCATTGGTCCGCGTGAGCTTAACTTGCGTGCGGTTAGCCAGACGGCTAAATCCGCCCGCTCGCGACACCGCATCCAACAGCGTCAGCCCCTGCTCCTGGGGAAATAAAACGGCTCCAGGTTGATTAACTTGGCCGATCACGTTGACCGAGCGCTTCGCGTATTCGATCACCACCACGTTGATCTGAGGGTTGACCAGATAATCACGAGCGTAGAGTTCGCGAATCAGATCCTCGGCCTGGCGCAGGGACTTGCCCTTGACGTCGACCTTCCCAATGAGCGGCAACGTGATTGAATATTCCTGCGATACCCGCACGGCTCGCTTCAAGTTTTCCTCCTGAAAAATTTGAACATCAAGGAGATCGGATGGCTGAAGCAAGTAATCCAGCACCGCTGCGGCAGGCACGGCCGCAGGCTTTGGCTCTGCGGCCTGCGCTGGGAATGACATGAGCAGGGAAAACCCGGCAAGGAGGGTGAGTTTGATCTTGGACAACATGGGCGCAGGCTTAAAAAAAAAAGACGGAAGAAGATCATTCGATCCTCCTCCGTCTTTTTAAATGGTCAAGCTACTCTCCTTAGTAGCGAGCAGACAGGGACAATGAGACCACGTTGTTGACGAACTCGCTGGAAGCCAGATCAGCCTTCTGCGAGCGATTCACGTAGCTGATAGCAGCGTTGAGGTACTCGTTGATCGTGTAAGTAGCGCCGAGCGAGGCCTCGATGTAGTCGCGGGTTTCGGTGGTGTACTCCATCATGCGATAGGACAGGCCGGCATTCAGACTCCAGTCGGCCGTGATCGCGCTGCTGGCACCGAGGGTAAGATCGGTCGTCTCGTAAGAGGCCCCGCCCGAGGTAGAATTCGCGAAGTCACGGTTAAAGCCAAGGGTGAGTTGGGTTTTCTCCGAGTAGGCGTAAGCCAAGGACGCTTTGCTACCGACCGAACCATCCTCGTCAGGGCCGACGTTGCCGTTGCGGGTATTGTAACCGACGCTGAAAGCACCGGACAGCTTGGGAGTGAAGGTACCGCGAGTACCGACATTGTAATAAAACGCGTCGAAGAGATCGGCATTACCACCGATGTTGCCTGACAATTCGGTATGGGTGTAGGTCAAACCGGTGCTGACATCCACCTTGGGGGTCAGTTCGTAATAGGCATTAACCGGAACAGAGTAGCTCTTCTGCTCAGTTGCAGTGCTCGATTTGTAATCGTTGCTGGTGTAGCTGACGCCGGAGCCGAAGCTGATCTTCTCGGAGTAGCGCAGTTCGCCATTGATTCCGGCTGCCGTGTCGTGGTGCTCCAGGAGCGTGGTTTGACCAATGTTATCAGGCGTAGGCTGGTCCAGCTCAGCAAAAGAAAGATTGGCGTTCAGTTTCACCCGCTCAGAGGCGTAGGCTGCGGTGGCTCCGGTGGCGAACAACTGGTTGTTGAGCTTAACGTTGTCGGCATAGCTGGAGAGCGTGGAGTTAGCGAAAACATCGCCACTCACTGCGGAGTCCTTGCCGTACTTCAGGTCAAACCCAGGGGTGACGACGAAAACGGTGTCGCTGAGCTCTAAGCCATCAGCTGAGAGCAGCAAGTTGTCGTTGTAGGCGACGCTGGAGGTTGCGGTAGCAAAAAGCTCGGCGTTATCACCGATCGCCAAAAAAGGAGCTGCAAATACAGCGGATCCCATACCTCCTAGAATAACAAGGTGTTGTACTGTTTTTTTCATGTGTATTATTAAACCAAAATAATTAAAAACTTAAATAGTTAGCGCCTGAATGTGAGCTACTTCCGCAGCTTGTATCAGTCCAATCAGGGAAGTTAGATGCCTAAAAATAAGCCGAATGCAAGGATTGTGCTGAAACTTTTTGTGCCGGGGTTCTCGCTGGTAAACAGTCCAGCACCCACACGCCCCAATATCCCGATTGCCTCCGATTAAGGCTCGCATCTTGCTCGCTCACTCATGTCAGCAAAAGATCCTGCATCCAATAGTCAAAAGTTGTCTTCATCACGCAGCTCGATCAACGCGCAGGGCGTGCGCCGCATTGCGCCCTTTTGGTTCCGGCGGCAGGGCAGTGGATGGCAAATTCAAATTTACTGGAAACGCTTCGCCATTTTCACCCTAATCGCAGGTCTGTTCGTATGGATTGGAACCGCAACGGCAGCGTATTTTTTCGTAAAATACAACCGCGGCTTCACCGATGTACGGTTTACCGACATGCTCCTTTTGCCTAGCCGTTGGCATGCCTACGAGGTATCTCGGGGCGACTTCCTTGTATCCAAGGCCCAAGCCGAGTTAAAAAAGCAAAACTACCGCGAGGCCTTTGGGGACCTTCGACTGGGGCTGATCAAATCCCCTGCCAATAAAGAGGGGCGTATGCTACTCGCCCAGTTTTATACCCTTTTTTGGAAACGCCCTGACCTGAGTCGCACCACTCTGCTCGACGGCTTCACCTACCACAAAGAAGACTCCGAGTACCTCAAAACCCTCTTTACATTCCTTCTTCAACAACAAGATGACAAGCAGGTGCTTAAGTTCTACCACGAGCTTCTCGATAACAACAAAGCAGTGACCCCGCTTAATCAATTAGTAGCGCTGGCAGCCGCCTCATCCTGTTACTTTCGAGGCAACTACGATCAGTCCGAGTCGATCCTGCGCCGCTACCAGGTCGATTCAGCTCGCGATGGCCGACTGTTGTTGGCGCGAATTAACTGGGATCGCGGAGCCAAGGATCTAGCGCTGGATCAGGTCAAGAAACTGGCCACCGAACGCCCCGATGACGGCGAAATCTACGCACTCACCATCACCTACCTGCGCGATCTTGGCCGTGACAACGAGGCCCGTCGGGAGAGCTTTGTACGCACCCTCGCCAATCCCCGCAACGCGCGCGCTAGAATCGACCTGCTTTACGCCTACCAAAAGGAAGGCGAGATCGCCTTGCTGAGCTCCAACATCGAGGAAATATATCGCGATTTCAGCAACGACCTCTCCGCTTTGCTTGCGCTGGCAGACTTCGCAGCCAACACCGGCAATACCCAGCTCGCCCGCCGTATTTACGACCACACTAAAGCCAACAACCTGAATTGGGACGGTGCCGCCCTGATGACCGTGGAGGCGTGCATCGTGGCAAAACAATACCAGAGCGCACTCGAGTTGGTCCGCGACCTGTTAAAGGAAAATCCTGAATGGGCTAAACGCTTCTACGCCGTGTTTAACGGCCTGCAATCCATCGCCCACTACGGGCTGGGCGATGCCGAGGCTGGACAACTTTTCCTCAACAACTTCCTCAAGCAGGACAACGTACGC
>JBILJE010000108.1:0-9269 GCA_044377395.1 Rariglobus sp.
CCCAGGCAAGGTTGCGCAACCAGCCCCGCGCTTCGTAGCGGTGCAAGCCCACCACCAGCCCGATGGCGAGCAGCCCCATGACCATGCCGAACAGGCGGTGGGAGTGCTCGGCGAATTTATCGATTTCGCTCAGCCAGCCCTCGGGATTGATCGAGCCATTGGACAACGGCCAGTCCTGAAAGGCCATGCCTGCGTGGATGCTCGTGGTGAAAGCGCCGAGGGTGACCACGCCAAACACCCACAGTGCACTGAGCGCGGCGAACCACGCGAGTACCGGGCGATAGGAAACGGTGCGAAAAGAGGTCATGAGGAGTGGCGTCGGGCTGTGTTTGGACACGGCCAAAGGCGCAACCAGTACCCACCCCGACGGGTTTGACAAATCCTTCCGCTGAAAAATCCGCCCCGCGTTAGGTTTTAAACCATGGGGTGAGCACCTGCTTTGTAGCCAAGGCCGTCGAACGGACGGCCTGCGCTAGGTAATACGGCTTACTATTAGCCGATGTCGCAGAGCCAATAAACCTGGCTTGTTAATTCGAGCGAAATCCCAGTGCGTCCAGTTCACTCAGCAGGAAGGGCGCACTCGCCAGTACTTCCTGGAGTTTCTCCAGCGCCTCGGCACGGCTGGACACCTCGCAGGACGCGGCACCATCGTCGGCATCGTGCAGGTGAATCGACCAATGGCCGGCGTGCTCATCGCCCGTGAGTTCCTGCACCGAGCCGTGCAGGTAATTACCGGTTAATCCGGGGTGGGGGCCGGTGCCGGGCACCAGCAAAAGGCTGTGAATCGGGTCGCGTACCACTTCGACGCCCTGTTTGCTCCGGTGGTGCACTCGGCGCGCCACCACAACTGAACGGGCCGCCTCAGCCTTTTCGCGCAACGCGGCAGGCAGCGACTGTTCATAGCGATTAAAAATACTCGTGTCGGTTTCCAGTTCGGACTCATCGACCTTGCCCGCCAAGAAGGCTTCCAAGTTATTCGCGTAAAACACCGGCAGGCTCGCGAGCGAACGCACGGTGACGAGGCCGCCCTTGTGATCGGCCGAAGCGTAAACCTGGTGCGAGGTCCGCAGGCGCTTGAGCGCATCCTGATAAGCCGGGGTATGGGGTACTGCGCCCACCGGGCTCATCTCAATCTTATCGAGCACCGCCTGATCAAACTGGGCATGAGGGTCTTGGGACATGGGTGGAGTGATAAGCCTGCTTTGGGATAAAACGAGGTCCTTTAATTATTGGGGCCAAATAAGTAAGGGCTGCTGATGCGGGGCATCACGTTTCGTGCATTCCGGTGAGTGTGCTCGTTGGCTGGAGGGCAACTTGCGCGCCCGTCTCAATTCACCTGTCGCCAGCGCGCTTTATAGGCGGCGACCTGGTGGGCAAACACCGCAGCCGGGATCACCTGCGGATCCCATAGCAGCAGGCTCAACGCGCTCAGGGCGTGGTTGCGCGGGTGGCGCCAGCGGTCGCTGCGCAACAAGGCCCGTGGACCGGCTAGTTTTAGGTTCACCAGCAGATTGCGCGCAGGCCGCGTTTCGGGGCATTTGTCATGCGAGCTCAGTGCGTAATCGCGTGCCGAACCAAAGGCTTGCCCAAGCCGTCGCTGCTCTTGCCAGAGCCAGACATTCAATCCTAGTTCCACGATTACGGTGTGGCGTGCCTGGAGCTCGTCGCGTGAGGCGAGACTGCGCTCGGGGTGGAGCTTAAACAGCACTCCATTGACGTGGTGGTTGCGCACTTTTTCCAGCCATGCAGGGGCGGGTTCGGGGGCAAGTTGCTTGAGGCGGCGATGGCGTTCCGGACAGCTCCAGTGGTAACGGCCGTGGGCTGCAAGCAGGGCGTCACCGAAGGCGAGCTCTGCCTTGGCCAAGTTGCGCTGCACGTAATCGGCGTCGTAGGCGGTGAATTCCGTGCGCCGCAACCGTTCCTGCGCGAAGAGCAGCCCGGAGCAGCGGTTCATTAACAACCGGGTCGATTCCGCAGACGGGATGTCTTCGGGATTGCGGTGGTGTTCGAGCTTTTCGACCAGCGCCGGGTCGCCCAAAAGCAGCCGGTGGCCCATCATCAGGTCGTAGGTGAACATGCTCACGGGCGCGCTGCGCAGTGTCGCCAGCGAGGTGATTTTGAACTCGATATCGACGCCGGCGCGCGGGGTAAGGATCTCGCCGAGCACCTCCAGGGCGAGCCGGTGGCGCTGCTCGTTGAGGTGGCGGTTGCCGCGCAAGCACACGTAGAACTCCATGTCGTTGTACGGCCGGTCGCCTTTTTCCGTGTGCATAACCCCGCCCTCGCCCCGTCCGTAGCCGCCGCCGAGCAAAACGGCCTCGATGCGCGGCTCGGGAATAAGCCCTCGTAGGCCAGCGAGAATCAGGGCGCAGGTGGTGGCCAAATGCGCCTCAAGGTGGTCGTCGCCGTCGAGCGTGAAGCGTGTGGTGCGTCCATCGGGCCCGGTCGTTCCTGACGATATGGGCAACGCGCGGGAATGATCCGAGAACCACGGGTCGGGGAATGCGATCATACCAACGCCTTTCCCGTATGCATGGCCGCACCGGCTTTGCCACCGTCGACTTTGCCCCGCCGCTGCGCCCAGCGAATGCGGCAGCCCTGGGGCCATTCGTGCAGGCGGCGTGTTTGCAGACAAAAACCGAGGTCGCGCCGCACGTCGTTGAGCCAGGCCAGCGCCGGTGCCCCCAGCCAGATGAGATCCTGCGGCCGTGCAGCGCCCATGGCGTAGAGCGCCCACGCCTCGCCAAAGCAGCGTTTGTAGGCCTGGCGCGGCGAGTAGTTGTGCGAGTGCATCACCACCGAATCCGCACAATACACGACGCGATGCCCCTGACTGCGGCACCACCGCGTGTACTCGTCGTCCTCGGAGTATTGCAACGCTTCGACAAACCCGCGCTGCGCCCAAATGTCCCGGCGGATACCGCTGCTCACCATACTGAAAAAATGGTCCCACCCCGCCGATTCACGGCGAACGCCGAACGCGCGCTCATAGTCGGCCGCGAACACCGCCTGGCATTCGGGGCGCGCGATTTGACGGCTGAAAACCGCCGCCGTGTGCGGGTCGCGCAGGCAGGCGACCAGCGGCCGCAGCCACTGGCGGCCCTGCGGGGTGGCGTCGGCGTTAAGAAAGATGGCCACCTCGGTGCGGGCCAGGCGCATGCCGGTATTGAGCACCCGCCCCGGCTGGTATTCGTGCGGCAAAATCTGGATGAAGTGCCTCGGGGCGGCTTGGTGGATCAACTCGACCGAGCCGTCAGTGGAGCCGGAATCGATTACGATCAGTTCCCAGTTGGTGTAATCCTGGGCGCGCAAGGCGGCCAGCGTATCGCGCAGGGCCCAGGCCTCGTTAAACGAGCGCAAGATGATGCTGATGGGCATGTCACTCATGAATGCAGGCTAAAGCAGTTGAGCGGCTGCGACCATGGGGTTGAGCCCGAGTGCCCACCTAGGCGCTTACCCACTACTCGGCTCGCAACCCGGCGGGCATACTCGCTGGGTCAGGACGCGCGGCTCGCGCGCCTGGCGCTCCAGCCATGGACACCAAACATTTAATCGCGGCGGCCTTAATCTTCATTTTCACCGGCATGGGCGTGCTGGCGGCGAGTTGTTCGCAGCGCCTGCGCGACCTCATGTTTTTTATGCTGGTTGCGGGTACCGCTGTGGCCGAGCGCATGAGCGTTAACTTTTGGAGTCAAGAGATCTACCGCGGCACTTCGCGGGGGGTGGAGGTGTCGGGCGTCGATTTACTCGCCGTGAGTGTGCTGGTGGCCTGCCTGCTGATGCCCCGCGCCGGACAGCGGCGCTGGTTTTGGCCCGCCGGACTGACGGCGATGGGGTGTTTTGGGGCCTACTGTTTGGGCTCGGTGCTGTTGTCCCACCCCAAACTCTTCGGGGCCTTCGAATTTTGGAAACTGCTACGCGGGCTGGTGTTTTTTCTCGCGACCGCCCTTTACGTAAGGTCATCCCGTGAACTCAAGATTTTGGTGTTCGGGTTGGTTTGTGCCGCCGGGTTCGAGGCGCTGACTGCCTATCGGCAACGCATTTTTGAAGGCATGGTCCGAGCACAAGGTCACCTCACACACCCCAATAGTCTTTCGATGTACCTGTGTCTGATTGGGCCTGTGCTGGTGGCTGGTGCGGCAGCGATTGGGTTTCCCCGTTGGTTGCGCCGTGCCTGTTTAATCGCGGTGGTGATGACCACCGGCGCCATGATCCTCACGCTTTCGCGCACGGGCGTGGTGGCCTTTGGCATTGTTGTACTGACGGCGACGGCTTTCTGCGTCCCGTGGCGGGTGACCTTTAAAAAAGTGGCGGTCGGCTGCACGGTTTTGGCTGTAATTGCCGTGGTACTGGCCTCCTCGTGGCAGCCGCTGATGGCGCGGTTCAACGAGTCGACCCTGAGCGAGGAATACCTGGAGAGCGGCGAAGGCCGCGGCATTTACCTGCGCTGGGCTGGTATGATCGTCGCCGATCACGGGTGGGGCATCGGGCTGAACAACTGGTCTTATTGGGTGAGCAAGGTTTATGGCGCCAGGGAGGGGATTAACTATGAAGATTACGACGCGTCGCAAAATCTCGTGAATCCCACGGGACGCTTTCGCGGCTACTACGCCGCTCCAGCGCACAATTTGGGCGCGCTGCTGCTGGGTGAGTTGGGGGTTTTGGGCCTGTTGCTGTTTGCGCTGCTCTGGATGCGCTGGTTCCAGGTGGGCGCGGGGTTTTTGTGGCGTGGGTCGACCGATCCCATGCGGGTTTTGGGCGTCGGCGTGTTTTTCGGTTTCTGCGGGGTTTTTCTGCAAAGCCTCACCGAGTGGACCTACCTCCATTCACCTATTTTTATTACCTTCCACATTTTGGCCGGAGCGCTGGCTGGGATGCATTTTTATTGGAGAACCCAAAAAAAGGCTGCGCGAGTCGGGGCCTCGACCCCGTGGGCCGAGCCTGAAATTCAGGAACGGTTTGGCCCCGCAGTGGTGGGCGTGGAGGTGCGGTCGTCATGAACATTGCACACGTTTTGCGGAAGTATAACCCGGCCGAATGGGGCGGGACGGAAACGGCGCTCCACCGGTTGTGCGAGGGCCTGCACCAGGGCGGGGTGCGCTCACTTGTTTACAGCCCGAGTTTGCCTGCTCCGATTCATTCCCCTGCGCCTGTCCAAGACCCCTTGGCGGAGGTGGGCTGTGAGATGCGACGTTTCGATGCCTGCGTGCCGATTTGGGGGTTAGACGAGGAAAAGCGCAGGCAGATGGTCGCTGTCGGTGGCAATTTGATGTCGTTCGGCTTGATCCGCAGCCTGTGGCGGGAGCCGGGATTGTCGGTGATCCACGCCCATACCATGGGGCGGATTGGTTCCATTGGTCGGCTTGTCGCGCGGCGGCGGCGGCTGCCCTTTGTGTTCACCACTCACGGCGGCGTCTATGACCTGCCGCCTGCGCTAAAGGCCCAAATGAACGCGCCGCTCAATGAGGGTCTGGAGTGGGGTAAATTTTGCGGGCTGTTGCTGGGCAGCCGCGGCTTGTTGGACGCTGCCGATGCGATCATTACGTGTAACGTCCGCGAGGCTGAATTGATGCGACGCAAGCACCCCAGCCGGCGCGTGGTGGTCCAACCCCATGGTGTGTCGGCACGCATCTATGAGGCTGACCAGCGTGGGGCGGCTCGCGTGGCTTTTCCGCGTATAATCGGTCGCAGTGTACTACTCTCGCTGGGGCGGATCGACCCGGTTAAAAACCAATCCTGGCTGATTGAGCAACTGCCCGCCTTGATCCGCCGGCATCCGCGTCTGCTGCTGGTCTTGGCCGGTTCGGTCACCGACGAGGCCTATGCGGCGGAATTGGAACGGGAGATCGTCCGGCACGGGCTAGGGTGGCATGTCGTACTCACCGGCGGCCTCCCGCCGGGAGACCCGCGGCTGGTCGGCTTGCTTCAGGAGGCGCGGGCGGTGGTGCTTCCGTCTGTTTCAGAAACCTTCGGGTTGGTCATCTTGGAAGCTTGGGCGGCGAACACCGCGGTTATTTCCAGCCGCACCTCGGGGGCAACCTGCCTCATTGAGGACGGCAAAACGGGGGTGTTGTTTGATTTGGCTCAGCCGGAAGGATTTCACAGTGGGGTAGACCGCCTGTGGTTTGATCGGGATTGGGCCGGGCGTTTGGCCTCCGCCGGCAGGCAGCGAGTGTGGGCCGATTTTGACACACGGGTCTTGGCCGAACGGATGCGCCGACTTTACGAAACCCTCATCGAGGAAAAATCATGCACTACGTAATCTTGCGCGATGACGACACGAATGCGCTGACGCCGGTCAACCGCCTCGAAAAGCTGTACCGCCCGTTCCTTGACCGCGGGCTTCCGGTGAACCTGGCGGTGATTCCCGAGGTGCGTCTGGATGCACGGCGCCCCGATGGCGGGATCGAGGGGTTTTTACCCGAAGGCCATCGGCCAATCGAGGGAACGCGCCGGATGGAGGAGAATCCGGCCCTGGTCGCCTACCTGCGCGCCAATTCCGGCTATCACGTGGCTCAACACGGGTGTTTTCACGACTGCTTTGAGTTTGATCGTGTCGACCAAAAGGCCGCGACGCACCTGATGGAGCGAGGGGCCCGCCGGTTGCACGAGGCCGGGTTTGAGCGACCGCACGCCTTTGTTGCGCCGCACGACCGGTTTTCGCGCTCCGGCTTGGCGGCGGCGGCGCGGCGCTTTGAGGTGGTTTCAACCGGGTGGTTCGAATTAGGGCGGCAACCTCGGGCCTGGTGGCCGCATTATGCCTGGAAGAAGACCCGCCGTGCCCCGCATTGGCAGGTCGGCAGGACGACCTTGCTTTCCCATCCCGGTTGCCTGCTCTCGCGCGCTCGCGCCCCGGAGACGATCTTGCCGGCGATTCGCCGTCAGGTCGAAGGGCAGCGCTTAACCGTGCTGGTGACGCACTGGTGGGAGTATTTCGACGCCGGCCAGCCCGTGTCCGCCTTCATCGATGTGCTCCATGAAACGGCCGACTACCTGGCGAACACTCCGAACCTACGGGTCATTTCGTTTGGCGAGTTGGCTCGGGGCGCAGCCCCGCTGAGTTGAACCTGTATGGAGCTAATCAGCGGTTGTGGGCAAAATGACGTGGGACGTTGAGGCGGCGGATGAAGGCGGGATTTAATGACTCTAAAAAATTTAACTTATGCGCGCACTTTTCGCCCTTTTTCTCTCGTTTCTTCAGGCGTTGTGTTCGTTGCGGTTTGGTGGCGAGTCGCCGCCCGAGGTGATTGAGAACACGCCGGTTTGGCATCATATTCCTGTGGCTGATGTGACGCGGCTTTTGGATGTAAATCCAGCTCAGGGGCTGACAGCCGAAGAGGTTCGCAGGCGGCAGGGGCGTTTTGGGCCCAATCTGGTTCGAGTGCGCCGGGGCAAGTCGCGGTTGAGCACCTTTATCGAGCAGTTTAACCAGCCGCTCATTTACGTGCTGCTGGCGGCAGTCGGGCTCACTGCGTACATGGGGGAAACGACCGACTCGGCTGTTATTTTCGGGGTGGTACTGGTGAATGCGGTGGTCGGCTATATTCAGGAGGCGAAGGCCGGTAAAGCCATTGAGGCGCTGGCCCGCATGGTGATCACCGAGGCGACGGTGCGCCGCGACGGGCGCCGCCAACGATTGCCTTCGGTTGAACTCGTGCCCGGTGACGTGGTGCTCCTGCAGCCCGGCGACCGCGTGCCCGCCGATCTTCGCCTGCTGCACGTGCGCAATCTTCATGTCGACGAGTCCGCCCTCACCGGCGAATCCCTGCCGGTGGCCAAACACCCGGACCCGCTCGACCACACCACGATTCTAGCTGAGCGCAAAAACCTAGCCTACGCCGGCACACTGATCTCCAGCGGCCAAGCCGAATGCGTGGTGTGGGCCATCGGCGACCAGACCGAAACGGGCAAGATCGCACAACTGATCTCCGAAGCCGTCGAGTTATCCACCCCGTTGACCCGTAAAATCGCGCAGTTTAACCGCATGGCTTTGATCGGGATTCTGGGGCTGGCCGCGGTGATGATAGGGGTGGGGTTGGTGCGCGGCGACAAGCCCTCGGCACTGTTCATGCCTGCGGTGGCGTTTGCGGTTGGTGCGATCCCCGAGGGGCTGCCAGCGGCTGTAACCATCGTGTTGGCCATCGGTGTGTCGCGCATGGCGCGCCGGCAGGTGATCATTCGCAAACTGCCCGCCGTCGAAACCCTCGGCAGCACCACGGTGATCTGCTCGGATAAAACCGGAACGCTCACCGAAAACCAGATGACGGTGAGCGATATTTTTGCCGGCGGTAAATCCTACGCCGTCACCGGTACCGGTTACGAGACGAAGGGCGAACTGCGTTGGGACGGGGGCGCGCTGGAGTTGCGCCACCATTCCGCGCTCGCCGAGTGCCTGCTGGCCGGGGTGCTGTGCAACGATTCGCAAATTGTGGTCGATGGCGACGGATTGCGGGTTCAGGGTGATCCCACCGAAGCCGCCTTGCTCGTCGCCGGGGCAAAGGGGGGCCTGGTGCATGCCGACGTTCATCGCGTTTCCCCGCTCATTGACACCATTCCCTTCGAGTCGGGGCACATGTTCCGCGCCACCCTGCATCAGGCTCGTGTCGGGCGGGTGATTTACAAAGTCGGGGCGCTCGAACGCTTGCTGGAACGGTGCACGGACGCGCTCGGCGATAACGACATGCGAGTCGCGTTGGACCGGCCCGCAGTTCATCACGCCGCCGAGGCGATGGCGGCCCGGGGCCTGCGGGTGGTTGCCCTGGCCCGCCGAGCGGTGGGGGGCGACCACGACCGGCTGGAGCACGCCCATGTGGCTGCTGGGATGACCTTTCTGGGGTTGCAGGGCATGATGGATCCGCCGCGCGCAGCGGCCATCGCCGCCGTGCGCCAGTGCCAGAGTGCAGGCATCGCCGTTAAAATGATCACCGGCGATCACTTGGTGACCGCCCGTGCAATCGCCGAGCAGATCGGGCTGAAGGGGCGCGTCGAGCACGGCTGCCTGGTGGCGCTGACCGGTGGGGAACTGGCGCAGATTCCCGACGATGAGTTGCCTGCCGTTGCGGACCGCACCGCCGTTTTTGCGCGCGTGGACCCGGCGCAAAAACTCCGCCTGGTGAAGGCGCTGCAGGCCAAAGGCCACGTGGTTGCGATGACGGGCGATGGGGTCAACGACGCGCCGGCCCTCAAGCAGGCCGACATCGGCGTGGCCATGGGTATCACCGGCACCGATGTGGCGAAGGGGGCGGCGGCGATGATTTTGTTGGATGACA
>JBILJE010000390.1:0-2647 GCA_044377395.1 Rariglobus sp.
CGAAGGCGGAGCAGGTATACCGCCAGTATCGGCAACTGTTGGATGCGCAGCCGCGCGCCGTAGATTTGGAGTTTGAGCAGGCTGCGAAGGAACTGAAGCAACTGCCCAAACCGAAGAAGCCCAAGCCCCCCAAGCCATGAACGAAGCCGAGACCCGCGCCGAGCACATCGACCCCGCCTTGAAGGCGGCGGGCTGGGGCGTGGTCGAGGGCAGTAAAATCCTGCGCGAGCACCGCATCACCGCCGGGCGCATCGAGGGCCAGGGCCGGCGCGGCAAGGCCGACATCGCCGACTACGTGCTGGTGTTTAAAAACACCAAGCTGGCGGTGGTCGAAGCCAAGGCGTGGGACGAGGGCCTGACGGTGGGCGTCGGCCAGGCCAAGGCCTACGCGGGCAAACTGGCGATTCGCCACACTTACACCACCAACGGCCAGGGCATCTACGCCATCGACATGGCGACCGGCACCGAGGGCGAAATCGCGGCCTACCCCACGCCGGCCGAGCTGTGGGCGCTGACCTTCGCCGAGGTGAACGCGTGGAGGGACCGGTTTGCAGCGGTGTCCACGCCGGACAAGAGCGGCAGTTGGTCGCTGCGGTTTTACCAGGAAATCGCGGTCAACCGGGTGCTGGCGCGGGTGGCCGAGCAGCAGACGCGGATTCTGCTTACCCTCGCGACCGGCACGGGCAAAACCTCGATCGCCTTCCAGGTGGTGTGGAAACTGTTTCAAGCGCGTTGGAACCTGAGCGACTGGCAAAAAAACGGCGAACCGACGCGGCGCCCACGCATCCTGTTTTTGGCCGACCGCAACACCCTGGCGAACCAGGCGTACAACGATTTCACCTCCTTTGCGGCCTTTGAGGACAACGCGCTGGTACGGATCAAGCCGGAGGAGATCCGCAAAAAGGGCGCGGTACCCAAAAACGGCAGCCTGTTTTTCACCATCTTCCAGACCTTTATGTCGGGGCCGCCCAAGGACGGGCAACCGTCGCCGTACTTTGGCGAATACCCGCCGGACTTTTTTGATTTTATCGTCATCGACGAGTGCCACCGCGGCGGGGCCAACGACGAGAGCAGTTGGCGGGAGATTTTGGAGTATTTCGCGCCGGCGGTGCAGCTCGGCCTGACCGCCACGCCCAAGCGCCGCGACAACGTGGACACCTACGCCTATTTCGGCGAGCCGGTGTACACGTACTCGCTCAAAGACGGGATCAACGACGGCTTTTTAACGCCCTTTAAGGTGAAGCAAATCGCCACCACCTTGGACGACTATGTTTACACCCAGGACGACACCGTGGTCGAGGGTCAGGTCGAGGAGGGGAAGCGCTACGAGGAGGCGGATTTTAATCGGGTGATCGAGATCAAGGAGCGCGAGCAGAAGCGCATTCAGATTTTCATGGGGCAGATCAACCAGGCGGAAAAGACGCTGGTGTTCTGCGCAACCCAAGCCCACGCGCTGGCGGTGCGCGACTACATCAACCAGATCAAGACCAGCAGGGACCCGAACTACTGCCAGCGGGTCACGGCGGAGGACGGCGAGTTGGGCGAACAGGCGCTGCGGAATTTCCAGGACAACGAAAAGACCATCCCGACGATTCTGACGACGTCGCGGAAACTCTCCACCGGGGTGGATGCGCGCAACGTGCGCAACATCGTGCTCATGCGCACGGTGAACGACATGATCGAGTTCAAGCAGATCATCGGTCGCGGCACCCGGCTGTACGACGGGAAGGATTATTTCACGATCTACGACTTCGTGAAAGCGCACCGGAACTTTAGTGATCCGGAGTGGGATGGTGAACCGGTCGAGCCGACGCCGCCGCCCCCTCCCGGTCCCCCGCTGCCAACGTCCGAGCCGCCGATCCCCCCGACGACGACTCCGCCGCCGCCGCGTCCCAAGGTCGAGGTCCGCTTGGCCGACGGTAAAGCGCGGACCATCCAGCACATGATGCTGACGACTTTCTGGCACCCGGACGGCACGCCGATGTCGGCCCAGCAGTTCATGGAGCTCTTGTTCGGGAAACTACCAGACTTTTTCCAAAGCGAGGCGGAGTTGCGCGCGTTGTGGAGCCTGCCGGACACCCGGGCCAAGCTGTTGCAGGGGCTAGCGGACAAGGATTTCGGACCCGATAAATTGGCTGCAATGCAGCAGCTGATTGAAGCCGAAAAGAGCGACCTGTTCGACGTGCTGGCCTACGTGGCTTACGCGCTGCCGCCGGTGACGCGTGCGGAGCGGGCCGATCAGGCGAGAGTTTATATCAACTCGAATTTTAACGCCAAGCAGCAGGCATTTTTGGATTTCGTCTTGGCCCACTACGTCAACGAGGGGGTTAAGGAGCTGGAGCCGGCTCAACTGCGACCGTTGTTGCGATTGAAGTACAACAATTCGATCACCGACGCGGTGGCGGACCTGGGTGGCAAGCCGGAGGAGATCGGCCGAGTGTTCGCGGGGTTTCAGAAGTACCTGTATGCGGAGACGGCGAGCTGATCGTGCTGGGGTCTTCGACGTTTCAACCTAGAAATAATACCCATTACACAGCTATTCAGGACTTTTAGGGCCTGTCAGTAAATAAGTGTAGCAATTAAAGCGTGGGCATGCATCCTCGGAGGATGCATAAAACCGACCCTGTAAGGCGGCGATTTGAGCGAC
>JBILJE010000407.1:0-6228 GCA_044377395.1 Rariglobus sp.
AGTGCGGGTCGTAGGGGGTTTCTTCGGTAAAGAGTCCTGTGGCGCCCAGACTGCCGTAAACTTCGTCGGTGGAGACGTGCAAAAACCGGAAGTTGTCGCGGGTAGTGCCGGTGAGGTTCTCGTAGTGGGCGCGGGCGGCTTGGAGGAGGGTGAAGGTGCCAGTGATGTTGGTCTGAATGAAAGCGCCGGGGCCATCAATGGAGCGGTCAACGTGGCTTTCGGCCGCGAGGTGCATGACCCAGTCGGGCTGGAACTCCGCGAAGAGGCGGGCCATCGCGGGTGCATCGCAGATGTCGGCTTGGGCGAAGCGGTAGCGGGGGTTATTCGCTAGGTCGGCTAGGGAATGGGGGTTACCTGCGTAGGTGAGCGCGTCGACGTTGAGAACCGAGCTGGGAGCTAGGAGCTGGGAGCTAGGAGCTTGCGTCAGCAGGTGCCGAACGAGATTGGAGCCGATGAAGCCGGCACCGCCAGTGACAAGAATTTTCATGAGAATTTATTAACCGCAAAAAACGCAAAATTACGCAAAACTCGAGATCATGAATGTGAAAGGATTATTCGTTCCCATTCCACTTTTGGGAATGCGCCAAAATTCACAAGTAGGCCGAGTTGTAGGCCGGTCACTTTAAGATAATTGAGTACTTGTGCTCGGTGCTCGTCGGTCAGTGATTTTACCGCTTTGAGCTCGACGATGACCTGATCATAGCAGAGCAGGTCAGGCGTATAAGAATGCTTAAGTTGAACACCACGGTGATGGAGCGGGTAATTGCGCTGAGGGTCAAAGGGGATGCCTAGATGGCCGAGCTCTATTTCGAGGCAGTCCTGATATACGGGTTCCACGAAGCCGTGACTTTTTTCTTTATACACAGAAAAACATGCCCCCATAATCTGGTATGTCTCGTTTTTTAAAATGTAGTTTTCGGACATACAGGACTGCACACGAATTTTCTAACCGCAAAAGGCGCAAAATTGATCTCCATTAATTTCTTGATCCGGTTTTACGAGTTTTTGCGTTTTTTTTGGTTAAAGATGCTGAATCCGGAAAGCAATGATTACACTTTTTCCCGAATCTATGCGTAATTCGCGGTTAAACCTGCTGCCAGTTATGAAGTGCCGATTTGATCGCGTCGCGGACAGGTTTCATAACAATACCCACGGATGCCAGTTTCGCGGAGTTCATTACGCAGTTACTGCGGCGGGCTTTGGCGGCTTTTTGCATGAAATCGGTTTCATCCGTGAAAAACTGATACTCTTTTTTACACACTCCACTTTCTTTTATCAACTCGACCACTTCGCGGGTCGTCACTTGTCCTGGATTCGTTACATTATAAATGCCAAACGGGACTTTTTTCTCCCAGCAGGCGAAGGTGGCGGCAACAAACTCGTCCAACTGTGAAATGCTGTTGGTTGCTTCTAGCAGGCTGCTGTAACGCATTAACTTGGTTAGATAATTACGCGGGTTTTCGCGGTGATCGAAGGGTATCCGCAAGCGCCAGATGTAGATCTTTGGAAGTCCGGCGAGGATTTCTTCGCCGAGGGCTTTGGTGCCTGAATAAAACGAGCAATTGTTTTGGCGAAAGGTAAAATTGGGCGCATCTTCTTCAGTAAACCCAGTGCCGTCGGCGCGGGTTCCCGTGTAAATACACCCAGAGGAGACATGGCCCCAGGGTACTCCGGCAGCTGCACAGGCTTCGGCAATGCGTCCGGGGAGGATGGCGTTGCCAAAAAGACAGTTGGTTTTGTCGGTTTCGCAGGCGTCAACGTTGGGTTTTCCGGTGTAACCGGCGGCGTTAATCAGGAACGAGACGTTGTCCGCGCGCAGGGCCGCGGTCAGGGCGGTTGGGTTGGCGTAGTCGAGATCGACGCGAGCGATGCTCTTAAAGGCGATGCCTTTGAGGGTGAGAAATTGTTGATAGGCTTGGCCGACATAGCCGGAACCGCCGAGAAGATAGATCATGAGTTACGAAGTCGGAGTTTTAACCGCAAAAGGCGCAAATTGACGCAAATTTCGAAAGAGTTGCCGTTAGAATTCGGTTTATTGGGTGTGATTGGATAAAATGATGCGCTCCCACTCAATTTTCGGAAATCCTCCGAAGTTTACAAGTAGCCCAACTTGCAGTCCAGTTACTTTTAGATAGTTGAGGACTTGAGCCCGATGTTCATCTGTCAGTGATTTTACGGCTTTTAGTTCTACAATGATCTTTTCGAAACAGAGCAGGTCAGGTGTGTAAGAGTGCTTGAGTTGAATGCCTCGATGATAAAGAGGGTAATTGCGCTGGGCCGTAACAGGGATTTCCAGATAGCTAAGCTCGATTTCAAGCGAATCTTGGTAAACGGCCTCTGCATATCCATTGCCCTTGTCATTATAAACCGCGAAACAAGCGCCCATGATGCGATAGGTTTCGTCTTTAAGTATATAAATTTCAGCCATACTTTAAGGGGTATTTCTACTGCAAAGGTTGAGTGCTTTGGATCCCTTCAGTTTTGCGTATATTTGCGATTTTTGCGGTTAATAAATGATCATTTAAGTAGCGCACTCAGGTAAGATCCGTAGTTAGATTTACCCAGGCGTTTGATTTGAGATTCTAGACCGGCGCGGTTCAACCAGCCTTGGCGGTATCCAATTTCTTCTAAACAGGCGATCTTCAATCCTTGGCGGTTTTCAATCACCGCTACAAATTGCCCGGCTTCAATCAAACTATCGTGCGTTCCCGTATCCAACCAGGCCGTGCCTCGGCCGAGGAGTTCAACGTGAAGTTGTTGTTTCTCCAAATACAGGCGGTTCAAATCGGTGATTTCTAGTTCGCCTCGGGGTGATGGCTTGAGACTGCGGGCGAGCGTAACCACTTGGGCGTCGTAAAAATATAAACCAGGAACGGCGTAGTTCGACTTGGGCTTTTCGGGCTTTTCTTCCAGCGAAAGCACGCGGCCATCAGGGGCGAACTCAACCACGCCGTAGGCTTTGGGGTCGGCCACGTGGTAGCCGAAGATCGTGGCGCCGGTAGTCGAGACCGCCGCTGCCATGACCGACTTTGCGAAATCGTGTCCGTAAAAGAGGTTGTCGCCGAGCACGAGAGCGGCTGGTTCGTCGCGCAGGAAACCAACGTCGGCGGCGATGGTAAAGGCTTGGGCGAGTCCGTCGGGGCTGGGTTGCTCGGCGTAGCTGAGGTTTAGGCCGAACTGGCTGCCGTCGCCGAGTAGGCGTTTAAAAAGGGGGAGATCGGCGGGGGTCGAGATGATTAATATTTCCCGGATTCCTCCGAGCATGAGCACGGAGAGGGGGTAATAGATCATCGGCTTATCATAGATCGGCATCAGTTGTTTACTGATGGCGATGGTCAGCGGATATAGGCGGGTGCCGGAGCCGCCAGCGAGGACGATGCCTTTACGGGTTTGCATGGAGATATAATGGTTTAACCGCGAAGTGCGCGAAGGGGCGCGGAGGTCTGATTATTGCCCACGAAATACACGAAATAACACGAAGCTCGGAGGGTTGCCCACGGAATACACGGAACACACAGAAGAAAATGAATGACTATTCACTACCAATTATTGCCCATGAAACAAATTGAATGATAAAAAAACACAGTTTATTCATTCATCTACTCGCTGCCCACTACTCACTACTTCTTAATCAGATTACATCCGCGAAGGCGGGTTTTAGTTTTTTGAAGGTCACTAAACCTACTGCGAGCAACACCAGTCCAAAGGCGAAACTGTAGGCGAGTCCGTGCCACTGGAGGGGGTGGTGCCAGAGCAGCACCGCACGCGCTTGTTCGATGATATGAATGAGGGGGTTGTACTTAATAAACGCCCAGATCGCCGGAGGAATCATGTTGGCTGAATAAAAGACCGCACTCGCATACATCAAAACCATACAGAGGGGGCCAACTGCATATTGGATGTCCCGTAAAAAGACGCCTAGGGACGAGATTAGTAACGCAGCACCGAGCGCCAAGGGAATGAGGGGCAGGAAGGCCACGAAAAAGAGCAGCGAGTGAAAGCTCAGTCCGTTACCGAGGGTCGCAACCCCGAGGAGGACGAGGATCAAACTAACGCCAAATTGATAAAAGGCGGCTCCTAGGTTTGCTAGGGGCAGGATTTCGAGGGGGAAAACGACTTTTTTAACCAGATTGGGTTGGGCTACAATCGCGCCGGACGAACTGCTGATGACCTCGGAGATGGTTTGGTAAATGGTGATACTTAAAAAGATGCCCAGCGCGTAATCCATGGTGGACTGGTTTTCGACACCTTTATAGCTGCCTTTAAAGATCAGGCCGAAGACGACGGTATAAATCGCCATCATGGCTAGGGGGCTGAGCACACTCCATATCATCCCCAGTGCACTGCCGCGGTGGCGTTGCTCAATCTGGCGCTTGGTGAATTGCCAGAGCAGGTAGCGATGATGGGTGAATACTTTTAACATGAGGACACCACGAAGTTATTTATTGCGACTAATTTTCGCCCACGAAACACACGAATTACACGAAACGAGGAGGATTACCCACGGAATACACTGAACACACAGAAGAACCGGAGTGAGGCTTTAAAATTATTGATAAGAATCTTTGTTCTACACGCTACTCACTACTCGCTACTGATTGTGTAACCGCGAAGTGCGCGAAGGGGCACGAAGGAATGATTTTTGCCCACGAAATACACTTAATTACACGAAAGGCGGAGGGGGGGCAACGGAATACACGGATACCAGATTTTAATAAGTGGGGGCTATGCGCTTCTTAATCATAAAACACCAATCTACATCCTGCTTTGTGCCCAGCCACAGCTTCGCCCCGTCACTTCCCAGGTGACTTTCCTTTAAATTATTTCCTGATCCCTACGGCTAACTCGCGAAGGTCTTTAGAAGGGCGAGGAGCGGGGTGGTCTTGGCGCCCCAACGGTCCAGTTTCTCAAATCGTGAGATGAGGTGCTCCGCTCCGCTTTGCTGGGCTTGCGCAGCGAGATCGGCGCGGCGGCGGGAGAGCTCTTCGATGCGCGGGAGCATCCGGCTGTTCAGAAACAGTCGTACCAGTACCCCGAGATCCGTCTGCAGCTCATAGTGGTCTTTGCGGCTTTGCACCCCGGTGGATGGCCGGATGGCGCCCATTTCGGACAATTGCTTGAGCGCTTGCCCTGCCCCGCTGCGACTCACGCCCAGTTTAGATACGATGTCGTCGGCGTTGAGGGGTTGCGCGGCGAGAAAAATAACGGCGTAAGCTTCTGCGATGGAGTGTGAAACCCCGATTAAGTCAGCCACTTCCACCCAAAACGCGAGGGTCTCGCGATCGAGTTCGGGGGTGGTGGTGGCATCCGGCATTTGCTGGATTTACAATTTTTTTTGTAAGCATCGTCAAGTGTCCTTTTTGCGTAGGAGGCGGCGGGTGGGAGCGGATTGGTGCCCACGGAACACACGGACTGCACGGAAGAAACGGCATCGGGCACAGGACCCACAACGCTCCAGAATTATTGCCCACGAAACACTCGAAATGACGCGAATGGAAGGCATCCGCAAAACGTGAAGGGTTAACTCGTGTGATCGTGTGGAAAACCGGCTACTGCCCACATCTCTGCGGGCGGAGTAACGCGACGAGAGCCCTGCGTTCGAAACTCGGCTTGCATTGGCGCGGGTCGGTCGCCATCCCCTTGCGCCTATGGCAAGTCTTCCCACCCAATTCGCCGGGGTCACGGTCGTGACCAAGGCCAACGTTTATTTCGACGGCAAAGTCGTCAGCCACACCGTGCTTTTTGCCGATGGCTCCAAGAAAACCCTCGGCCTGATCTACGCCGGGTCCTACCACTTCGGCACCGATGCTGCCGAACGCATGGAGATCGTCGCCGGTGAGTGCAAAGTCACCCTCGATGGCCAATCCGAGGTCAAAACCTACGCTGCCGGCACCTATTTCGACGTCGCCGCCAAGTCCGGCTTCACCATCGAGGTTTCCGCAGGCATCACCGAATACATTTGCTCGTTCATCACGGCTTGAGTGGGCGTGGAGCTTGGAGCTTTTAGCTATGAGCTACAGGCTCTCAGTTTCGATTAAGGCAGTAACATTCAATGTGTCGGATTCTGACCGGAATTTTAACGCAAAGTTCGCCAAGACCGCAAAGGACCGATCCTAGGCCCGACTCCTTAGCGTTCTTTGCGATCTTATCGTTAAAACTCCGCATCAGTCAGACCCCGTCCACGTTCAGCTACTTTCCGATACTTTAAATATTACTACACACTAGCTC
>JBILJE010000360.1:0-2952 GCA_044377395.1 Rariglobus sp.
ATTCTGCGTAGTTCGCCCTGAACGTTGAATGTTCAATGTTGGATGTTGAACGTTGTTCCGGATGCCTTTGCCGAGAGTTAAACAAACAAAAAACGGCCAGCCCCTTTTTTGAAATTCACCCCACCCCATGCGCTCATTTTTTATCCTGCTTTTTTTAGGTGTCGTGCTCGTCTGCATCGCCTTGGTGGTGCGTTCGGGGATTTTGGCGCGTAAAAATCCCGGCCAGCCGATCAATGCGGCCATGCGCGCCGCCCTCGCCGGCGAGATCCAGCCGTGGTCTGAGCGCGACATTCACCTCATCTCCCTGCGCTACAACGGCGCGCGCGACACGCAATCCGGTGTGCGTTACCTCATCCGCACCCCCGGGACCGGCGAGGCCACTCCGCAAAAGGGTCAGGTCGTCACGGTTAACTACGAGGGTCGCTTCCTCGAAACCGAAAAGGTCTTCGACACCTCCGCCAACCATGACGGACCGTTTAACTTCCGCATCGGCGAAGGCGCGGTCATCCCCGGTATGGATGCCGGAATCATTTCGATGAAAAAGGGCGAAAAGCGCACCGTGCTCGTCCCCTACGGACTGGCCTACGGGGACAAGGGAGTTTTGGGGCGGATCCCCGTTCGCGCGGCGCTGGTTTTTGAAATCGAGCTGCTCGATTTTAAGTGAGGGGTAGGTTGGCGGCGTTCGGTTGTTGGGAAACCGCGACGACGGTTTTTTTAACCGCGAAGTCGATCCATAGGCTCGCGAAGGGAGGAGTGTTGCCCACGAAACACACGAAATAACACGAAATCCTGAATTGTGCCCACGGAACACACTGAACACACGGAAGAACCGGAGTAAGGCGTTAAACTTATTAATGAAAGGGATTGTTTCTCCCACTACTCGATACTGATTATTTAACTGCGAAGTCGATCCAGCGTCTCGCAAAGCCGATGCCACACTGTGCTCAGGCACGAGGCCTCAGCCGTTACCGGCACCTACGAACGGAAAAGGACGCTTTCGCGGCGGAACATCGCCACACACGCCGCCAGTGCCACGCCCGCATACACGCAGGTTGACCCAAAAATCAGCGCCAGTTGTCCCCAGGGCCAGACCCCGGATACGAGCGCTTTGCACGCCAGCGCCACGTTGAGCACCGGGACCAGCGCCAGTAGGCCGTCCAACTCCACCCCCGGCAGCAATCCCGCCACCGCCGGTAACAGCACCACCATGCTGAGCGGCGCCAGGTAGGTTTGGGCCTCTTTTTGCGAGCGGGCGAACACCGAGATCGCCAGCGCCGCCGCCGCAAAAAACACCGCCAGCGGCACCACCAGCGCCACCACCCCGAGCAGCCCCAGCGGATCGAGCGTCGGCAGCGTCATAGCGCTTCCCCCCCCTGCCCCGCTGACACCTCCACCACCCGCCAGCCCCGCCGCGAGTCGCCCCGAGCCCACCAGCGCCAACCCGCCCGCAAACAGCGTGCCCGCCATCGACGCCAACGAACACGCCACCGTCGTCAGAGAAACCGTCAGCACCAGAAAAAATTTCCCTAAAACCAAGTCGGCGCGCGCCGCAGGACTGCTCAGGAGCGTTTCTAGGGTGCCGCGCTCTTTCTCGCCTGCCATCAGGTCGATCGCTGGGTAAATCACGCCGGCAAAACTGAGCAGGATGAGCACGTAGGGAATAAAGGCGCCAAAGGTGTTGCCGCCGACCTTTTCGGGCGGGGCGACGTTTTCGCTGCGGATTTCAAAGGGGCGCGCAAAACCCGCCGGCAAGTCGTGCGCCACCAGTCGCGCCGCCAGCGCCTGCTCACGCTGCTCGACGAAAAACCGTCGCAACTCGGCCACCGCAAACCCCGACTTAAACTCCCCCTCGTAATAAAACAAATTCACCTGCGCGGGCCGCTGGTCGGCCAGCGCCGCCTCGAAGCCCACCGGAATCTCCACCACCGCCCGCAGGCGTTTTTGCGCGATCGCATCACGCCAGTCCGCCGGCGCGGGCTGCACGGCGAGCCCGGGATGGGCTTGCAAGGCGGCGCGCACCAGCGGCGAATCGTCGCCACCGAGCACCGCCACCACGGGGGTTTCCGCGCGGGCCTTTTGGGCGATTTTGTGGGTCGCCGCGCCGAACAAAAACACGATCGCCGGCATGATCACCGCCGGCACCAAAAACATGGAAATCAGGGTGCGCCGGTCGCGCAGGGCTTCGCAAAGCTCCTTGCAGTAAACCACCCAAATGGTGCGGGCGTTCATCGCGGTTCGCCTCCGCCGTTAACAGAATTCGCGTTCCAGTTGAGGCGAATAGCCGTTTGCAAACGCTTAAACTGGGAGGGACGACCTCCGTGTCGTCCGTAAGTCCACACGGAGGTGGACCCTCCCTCGATCACCTCAGCAATTACAGATAGGCTCATCTTGAACGTAAATTGGTATCGTCCCCGCCTGCCACTTTAACAAAAATCTCCTCCAGGTCCCGTTCACCGTGACGCTCGCGCAACTCGCCCAGCGTGCCCTCGGCGAGCAGGCGCCCGCCATGGATAATGCCCACGCGGTCGCAGAGTTTTTCCACTTCGCTCATGATGTGCGTGGAATAAATCACCGTTTTCCCCCGGTCACGGCACTCGCGCACAAAACGCACGATACCACGCGCGGCCATCACATCGAGACCGAGCGTGGGCTCGTCCAAAATGAGCACGTCGGGATCGTGCACGAGGGTGCGCGCGATGGAGGTTTTCTGCTTCATACCGGTGGAAAAAGTCCCCACGCGCCGGTCGAGAAACTCGTCCATGCCGAGTTCGGCGGACAAGTGAGCGGTGCGCTCGGCGATGCGGGGGGCGTTGAGGCCGTGGAGGCGGCCGAAGTAGGCGATGGTTTCGCGCGCGGTGAGGCGTGCGTACAGGGCGGTGCTGGCGGCGAGGAAGCCGACCCTCGCGCGCACCCGTTCGGGGTGGGCAACGACGTCACAACCGGCGATCGTCG
>JBILJE010000109.1:0-9154 GCA_044377395.1 Rariglobus sp.
GGCTACGACAGCGATGCTATCCGCGACTTCATCCGCCAGCGTGGCGGAATCGCCGACATTCCCCCAAAAGCCAATCGCTCCATCAAACCGGCCTTCGACGAACATATCTACGTTGAGCGCCACCACATCGAGAATCTCTTCGCTCGCCTTAAATCCTTCCACCGCATTGCCACACGCTATGAAAAGCTCCATCGCACTTTCGCCGCCATGGTCTCCCTCGCTTGCATCTTCATCTGGCTCAAAGCTTGAGCGTTATTTCCGAGACACGCCCTAAGGCGAAAAAGGTTCCTGAGTGCGAGTTGAGTGCCATCATTACGGCCATGTCAGATGTGCCTCAGCCCGCTGCGCTTGAGTAAATCGCTAGGAAACTCGGCACGCCGCTCGCCGCAAGCCCGTGGCTTTAACCGTTCGTTCTTGGACGGCTACCGACCCAATTTTACCTGTTATCTGTCCAGCCGCAGACCTCAATTCGACACTTTATGCGCTGATTTTCTTCGCTCCCGTTGCGTTTCCTTTGCGACTTGGCAGTAAACTCCAACTCGATCCTTTTTTGCTACTTACTCGTCTTATGAAACCGCGTTCGATTTACCGTTTTGCACTTGGGCTGTTTTCTTTCGGCGGGCTCCTCATTGGCCTGAGCGCCTGCAAACCATCGACGCCAGCAACACAATCGGCGTCAGCAAAGGGCCAGTCGTTAACCTCGACCGCTTGTGCCCAATGCCACGCCACGCAATTTGAGGCGTGGAAAGCCACCGATCACGCCCTCGCCAACCGCCTGCCGCGCCCCGAGCACAAGGCTGCCCTCGCCACCTTCCCCGGCGGTCTGCCCGAGTACGACAAAGCCGTCGCGTTGATGATTCTCGGTCACAAACCGATCTGGCAACCGCTCATCCCCGCCCCCGGCGGGCGCTGGCAACCCCATGAGCTCGCCTACGAAACCGCTAGCGGCGAATGGTTCAACGTCTTCGCCCAAGAGAATCGACAGCCCGGCGAATGGGGCCACTGGACCGGTCGCGGCATGAACTGGAACACCATGTGCGCTCAGTGCCACATGACCGGCTATAAACCCAATTACGACGTCGCCACCGACAGCTTTCACTCCACTTGGGTTGAGCAAGGCATCGGCTGCATTCAGTGCCATGGTGAGCCTGCCGCAGGCCACGGCCAACGAGCGCCCGGCAAGTCCACCCCGCTCGATCCGTTTCAGGGCAACCGTACCCGGATGATGCATACGTGCGTCCCCTGCCACGCACGCAACGAAGCCCTCACCGACTCTTTCAAACCGGGAGATAATTATGATGACCATTACCGCATCACCCTTCCCACCGTCGCCAGCACATTTTATCCCGATGGCCAACAACGGGATGAGGACTTTAACTGGACCTCGGTTTCCCTTAGCCGCATGGGCCACGCCGGTGTGACCTGCCTGGACTGCCACGACCCGCACACCACCAAAACCATCCTGCCTGCGCAAAACAACGCCCTGTGCATGCAGTGCCATGAGGCACCTGGACGCGTTATGGCCGGCGGGGCCCGCGCCACTCCCATAGACCCTGTCGCCCACTCACACCACGCCGACGGCAGCGCCGGTAACGCCTGCATCGCCTGCCACATGCCGACGACCAACTACATGCAGCGCGCCCCTCGCCACGACCACGGCTGGCTCAAGCCAGACCCGCTCCTCACCAAGGAGCTCGGCATTCCCAATGCCTGCAGCAAATGCCATGAAAAAGAAGGCATCGAGTGGGTTATCGCCAAGGCCGATGAGTGGTACGGTAACAAACTCGACTCGCGCCAACGCGCCCGCGCCCGCGCCGTGTCCGCCGCCCAAGCCGAACAACCCCTAGCCACCGAGTCGCTGCTCAAGTTACTCGCCTCCGAAGATATCCCAGCGTGGCGGGCGACCTACCTAGACCTGCTCGCCCCCGTCGCACAACAACCTGCCGTACACGCCGCAGCCGTGAACGCACTAGGGGCCAACGCGCCCGTAGAACGTGCCGCCGCCGTGCGCGCCCTCGGCCCCCTGCCTGACGCCAAGCCGCTTATTCGCCCGCTCCTCCAGGACCCGGTGCGCCTCGTTCGGCTCGACTCCGCCCTCGCTCTCACCGACGAACTCCCTGCCGACTCCGCTTCGCGCCGTGAGCTCGACGCCTACCTCAATTTAACCCGCGACCAACCCGGAGGATTACTCCGTCTCGGCTTGGACCACGCCAACCGCGGCCAGCACGACCAAGCGGTTAACTTAATTGAAAAGGCGACCACCTGGGACACGCAGTCCCCTCAATTACCCGAGTATTTGGGGCAAATCCATATCAACCGCGGGCGCCCTGCGGAAGCCGCCGCACGCTTCGCCGAAGCCGCGCAGCGAGACCCCACTCAGGCACAACCCGCTTACAACGCCGCCCTTGCCTACTCCGAGGCTGGTATGCTCGTCGAAGCCGAGCTCTGGCTGCGCAATACGGTGAAACGGGATCCAGCCTATGACCGTGCGTGGTATAATCTCGGGCTCTTACTCGCGCAAAAAGGCGATCCCAGCGGCGCACTCAACGCCCTAACCACAGCCGAATACCGCAATCCCCGTTCGGCTGATTACCCCTACGCTGCCGCCACACTGCATTTGCAAGCCGGTCGTCGTGACGACGCCCGTAACGCGGCACTTCGGGCTTTGGCCATAGATCCGGCGTATGCGCCGGCACGCAGTCTTTTATCCGGAGCCAAATAAGGTAGGTCCTAAATTCATTTCCACATTTTGATTTTTACAAACCCGACCATTGCGAACGGGGATGCGTTCGCAAAAACGGTAGTAAATCGGCGTTAATATTATGGTTTCACGTGGTTTGAGCGTGGGGCACGATGAGTCAAGCAGCGCAGCGGGCTCGACCGGTGACCACTTGCACGCATCTGCACAAGTTGTAGCACAGGTTCATCATGCCGATTTGGTATTCGTTACGAACCTGACCGATGCATCTGTTGTAAATGCCTCCGAGAGATTTTTCCATAAACGCAAAGGTGTGTTCGACTCGTGCACGGGTCTTGGACTTGCGGGTATTGGCCTGTTTTTGATCTTCCGTAAGCGCGGCGGCAGCCGTTCCTTTTTCGTGGATGTAATTGTGCACACCTTTGGACTGCAAATCCGCAGCTATTTTTTCACCCGTATAGGCCGAGTCCGCGTGAGCAGACAGGTCCCCTTTTTTTATCAAATCCGGCATCGGCTGACTGTCGTGCGTACTGGCGTCGGTCGTCTTATAATCACGGATGAACTTTGTTTTCGCCCCCACTTTGACGTGATCTTTATACCCGTAAAACGTCTGGCTGTTTTTCTTGGCCCATCGCGCAGTTACGTCCTTTTGCGCCAGCTTGCGAGGCTGCTTCAACCACTCAGCCGGTGTCTCACCCTGCTTGATCTTCGCGTTGTCTTCTCGAGAGTTACGTTGGCGAGGAACCTCCACAAACGTGGCATCCACCATTACACCCTCTTTAACAAGCAATCCTCTCTCGGCCAATTGGCGATTGAACTCGTCAAACAGTTCGCGCGCTCCATTTGCCTTCGCCAACTGATCGGCATACAGCCAGATTGTACGGCTGTCCGGCACCGATTCACCCAAGCCCAATTGCACGAAACGCAGAAACGACAGCCGATCCCTAAGTTGATACTCCACCTGTTCGTCGGAAAGATTATACAGCCGTTTGAGCACCATGATTCGCAGCATAACTTCTGTTGCCCAAGGCTTCGGGCCGCAGGCCGCTTTCTTGTCGGCACCGGCGCGCCAAATCTTTTCCGCCACCGCCACCAACTGCGGCCATTTGATATGGCGATCCAGTTCCACCAACCGGTCTCCGTGCTGCGTCAATGACTCCAGCGCTGCATGATCGCCAAAGAACGTGTATTGATTATTGCTCATTGAGATGTAGCCTATGCACAACTTATGCCATTGTCCATCAATTAGATGCTAAATTTAGGAGCCCCCATTATTGAGCGAGTAGAGAGTAGCTCCAGACACTTAAGGTGGCCTCGTCGCGCGAGTTAAGCGGAGCCCCGAACATGCGGAGGATATCCTGCTTCGTGGTCGTCCCTCGCTGTATATTGGCAACTTGGGTGGCGTCGTAACGCTTGCCACTTAAAATATACGATTCATCAAAGCCTTTGGTGGGCGATTGTTAATGGTGTTTTTTTATCCCATCGCCTGGGCCAAATGGCTCATCTGTAAAGAGCTCAACCTGAGTATCCTGCGCGAGGCCTTCGGCTTTTTATTACAATAACAAACAGAACGGCGCCACTTGTTGAAAATTTATGGATAACAAACTTTTTCCGAATTCAGCGGCCACTGTGGTAAATCTGCCGCTGCTTGCCCTGGTGATCCCGGATGTGCATCACCGCACCGAGTGGGCGGAAGCATTGATCGCCAAAGAGGGTGGCGACTGTGCTTCGATTATTTTTACCGGCGACTACTTTGACTACGCCGGCGACACGCCCGATGACACCCACCGCACCGCCCTGTGGCTGCGGAACTCGATGCGTGATCAGCGCCGGGTGCACTTGCTCGGTAACCACGACGTGGCGTACTTTGCCCACGGTTGGCAAACCTGCGAATGGGGCGGTTGGTCCATGTCTAAACATGAAGCGTTTCTTAAGGTGTTTCCAACGAAAGAGTTCCCTTCGATTCCCTTGCACCTGGCGGCGACGGCCGGCCCCTGGTTTTTGAGTCACGCCGGGGTGGCGGGCGGGCGTCATTCTGAGTTTATCGGCTACCCGGCCGAAGTGCTCCTGCACTGGGCGGCGGTTGCCCGCCGGGATCTTCAAGCGCACATGAAAAAACGAACGGTAATACCGCAATTACTCGGGGTGGGGATGTCGCGCGGCGGGGACCAAGCAATCGGCGGGCTCCTCTGGTACGATTTCGACATGGATTTTATCCCGCGGGACGGCGTCCACAAGCTTTGCGGCCACACGCCGGAACGCTTGCGCGGGCAACTGCTTCTGCGGAGCGGAGTGGTGCGAAACGTCAAGCTTTTGGAGCTCACCCAGGACGCGGCCGATCGCCTCAAAAATCCGGCGGTACTCTCGCAAAACTGGTGCCTGGATACGCGCGGGCACAGCTTTGCCAAAATTCACCCGCCGCACTTGCACCTGAATTAGGATAATTACTGCCGTGACGTGCCTGCACCGGCGGTGGTGTCGCCCCTCTGGCCGATGCTCACTGCATTCAACCTGGTGCCGGACTTCACCAACGAACCGCCCATGCGCGGCGTGCGGGAACGTTTTGAGAACACGCCCGCTTGGGTGCCGCTCCTGCGCGGCTTAAAATTAGCCGGCCACCCAAAGATGCCCCCGACCGCTCAACAATTCGAACGCTGCCTGAGTACCCTCGTGAAGAAAGGCGTTCTGTCAGCCGCAGGTGCGTAAAAAAAGTCCACTTAATCCGGAAGGTGAACAGCTCATTAATTGGAGCCGATTTGAGACAGTACACCAGATTTAGCCGATCATCTTAACACTAAACATCAACTATCATTATGCCAAAAATTATAATAACCGCAGACCTTCATTATGGTATCACTGGGATGCACGAAATCGTGCAGATACGACACAAAATTGCCGCTGAAAACCCCGACTTAGTAGTAATCGCGGGCGACATTGGTGAGGGAGTTAAAAGAATAGACGAGTGCTTGCGTGAATTTAAAACCCTCACCTGCCCAGTCGCGGTAATCACGACTTATGGTTACGCGACCATAATGTCATTCGCGACAGTGCCCACATAATAGATGAGTTTCTGCCGCAGCTGGTACGGGGGCACGGCATGCACGGGCTGGAAACCGACTATTTACAGATTGGTGACGTGGCTGTTACTGGCATCCGCGGATGGTACGACTACTTTCGGCGGGTTGTAACTAAAGATACGATTCATCTCACGACTAGCGATTATCAGCTGATAAAACCAAGATTTAATAATGACGGGAATTATGTTCGATGGATCGATAAACGTACAGATGTGGAGTTCGCCAACTCACTCGGTGAGGCGCTTGAAACGCGGCTCGCCAAGTTGGAATCGGATCCGCGGGTGCGTGAGGTTTTGGTGGTTACCCACGTGCCGGCGTTTTCCGAGCAGCTAGTGCCAATGGCGGGGGACCATCCGATTGCCGACTCGTATTTTGGTAATCTCACCTTGGGCAGTCGTTTGATAAAATACTCCAAGTTGCGCACCGTCGTCAGCGGTCACACGCATCGCGAGGTACCGCTACAAACAATTCGCTCGGCTGGTCGCGAGATTACGATCGCGACCCTGAGTAGTGATTACCGATCGCCTAAATACCTTGCGCTTATAGTGTAAACTGGATTTTATAGACCATTGGCCGGACGTGAATTTTCAGCGTGAATGGGGCGTGAAAACATAGAAAAGGCGGCGGGCCTGCAGGGATACTATCAATCCACTTATTGTTAATGAAGTAGGCTATGGATCCCACCTACAGCAGGTTCAGCTGGTAGCGGGGGCAAAGCTCGCGGTCTGAGAAACTGAGGCTTTCTCCGAACGCACCTGGAGGGTCTCGCCGTTTACCCGCACCGCGACCTCGCGGGGTTCGGTAGAAGTAAGACGGTAGCGGGTGACGCGGCCATTAGCCCAGGCGATAGAGACAGTAAAACCACCGCGAGCGCGCAGGCCCTCAACCGAACCGGTCGGCCAGGCGGCGGGCAAGGCGGGCAAAAGCTCGATCACGTCGGTGTGGGATTGGAGCAACATCTCGGCAATGCCGGCGGTGCCGCCAAAATTACCGTCGATCTGGAAGGGCGGATGCGTATCCCACAGATTGGGCAACGTACCCTTAGCCAACAGCGTCGTGAGCAAGGTGTGGGCCCGGTCGCCGTCCTTGACCCGGGCCCAAGCATTGAGCCGATGGGCCATCGCCCACCCCGTGCTTTTATCTCCACGCAGCGTCAGCGAAACGCGGGCGGCCTCAATCCATTCCGGCCGGTCATTAATCACCGTGCCGGGATAAAGCCCTATCAACTGACTGATGTGCCGATGCTTGGGATCACCAAATTGGCCATGGGCATTTTCCTGGCGGAACTCCTTGATCTGCCCCGAGGACCCAATCAGCACTGGAGAGAGTCTCGGCAACTGCTCGCTGATAACCGCCAGCAACGGATCGGTTTTCCCCAGAATCTGGGCGGCTTTTAAAGTCATGCGGTAATTTTCCGTCACCAATTGCTGGTCATAGGCGCTCCCCGTTTTTTCAATATAAATGCTTTGGCCGTCGGGGCCTTTCATCATCTGCTCAGGTGAATACGAGGGCGAACACAACAGGGTGCCGTCGGGTTGTTCGCGCATCGCTTGAGCGACGAAGCGACTACCCTCCAATAAAAATGGCCAGACTTTTTCCAAGACGGTGCGGTCCCCGGTGAAGGCATACCAATCCCACAATAAAAGGTTGATAAACGGGCCGGTGCCATCGCCCGATGTACCTCCGGGCCCAGGGCTCACACGAAAGGGGGTATTGCCTGTACCAGCGGTCCACCCAGCGGAACCTGATGGAGTGATATTTCTTTTTTTAAGTTCCTTTTCGGCGGTGGCCTGTTGGGCCGGGAAGGTGGCCTTAAAATAGTCGTAATAAGGCGAAAAAGTTTCCTCTAAATTGGTCAAAAAAGCGGGCCAGTAATTCATCTGCACATTAATATTCGCCCAATAGCCGCCAGACCACGGGGCGCATTGATGCATATTCCACGTTCCTTGCAGATTAGCCGGCAAGGTGCCGGTGCGTGAAGAGGCGATCAGTAGGTAACGACCAAACTGGAAATACAATTCCTCCAGATAGCGGGCGTCGGTAGCAGGTTTGTCGGCGGAGGCCAGTAACACATCCGTCGTGCTGGCGGCGACTTGACCGCCCAAATCGAGCCGCACACGGCCGAACAAGCTTTGATAATCAGCCAGATGACGATCGCGCAGTTGCTCCCAGCCCAGCGCGATCGTGGCCTTAAGGTCGGCGGTGATGTTTGCGGAGGGCACAGTGTAACCGGCTAGTTTAAGTTCGTTGGCGGCGGTAAAAACCTGTGGCTCCAGCCGGTAATTGCTACCGAGGGTTACAAACACACGGGCCTCGTCGGCACCCTCCACTGTCAGATTAGCGGACTTGCCGCTGGTCCCGGCCCGCACGACCCCGCCGGTGGTCTCGATCTGTATTTGCACCTCATAGTTGAGTTTGTACGGTTCGGTAGTCGCGGTCATGACCAGTCGGTTACCCTCGGCCCGGACCTGGCCGACGCGGTAGGCATCCACGTGATAGGGATGCTCAGCGTGCAGGCGGAAAGAAATCTTGCCGGGTTGGGAGGCAGTCAGGCGCGCGGCAAAACATTTTCCGGGGAAACTGGTGAACATTTCGCGGCGAAAGGTGACGCCGGCTTGTTCATAGCTGACGGAGGCGATGGCCTGATTGAGGTTGAGATCGCGTTGATAACCGGTGGTCGGCGCAGTCGCGGTCGGCGACGTGTGAGTGAGGCGCAGGTTGGCCAAACTAGATAAACCGACAGCGAGGTGGGGCTTACTTGCATTCGGATTGGTAACCCAGAGGCTTTTATCGGTGAACTGCCAGAGTTCGTTCGCGACGCCACCGAAGACACTCACCCCGAAATACCCGTTGCCCAGAGGCAGCGACTGGAACTCCCAGCCCTTCAAATTAAGCGGCGCCGGTTTATCGTAGTGCAGAATATATGACTTGTCGGCCTCGCCCGCCGCACCGGCCGATAGCGGCCCGGCGATCAGTCCAACGGCTAGGAGCAATCCGGCAACCAGCGACTGTGTTTTTATAAAAAAAAGGGGGCCGGGGCTGGACGTGAAAAGCATACATATAACGAGGTGATTCATGTTTATAATCGGTTTAAAGAAGTCGGTTGGTCGAAAAACAGAAGCTCTTGATTTTAAGTTATACTCTTTATCAATCAAACCGAGTATTTAACGCAAAGGCGCGGGGCCGCAGAGAAAGCATTGTCCTTAAATCAGTTATCTTAATCTCTGCGCCTTTGCGTCTCTGCGTTAAAAGGTCCGAATTGCTGTGTAATTGGTATTAAGCGGGATTTTACGGGTGATATGTTTTTCGTTCTAGAATTTCAGCTCGTCCTTTTAAGGATACAAATTACTTATTATCATGTATTTAAGTTTCTTACTGG
>JBILJE010000391.1:0-2608 GCA_044377395.1 Rariglobus sp.
CGGATCGGCGTCGGCGGCACGCACGCGCTCGATCACGGCTTTGGCCACCTCGCCGTTGAAGGAGTTTAACTCCAAGAGGCGGTCCCGGCCCTGCTTGAGCTTGAGCTGAAGGGCGTCGCGGAAAACTTCGGTTTCGGCGATGAAGGCGTCGAGTTGCGGGCGGGCCTTTTTCTTGAGTTTACCTTCGCCGTAAGACGTCGCCAGTTCCAGCAGGCGGGTGCGGAAGGCGTCGGCGTAATCGTTGCCACCGTGCAGCGGAGCTTCGAAGGAGTTTAGGCCGAGGTGATACCACTGCGCGACGGCCTCGTCGGCACCGCCCACGAGGTAAGGCACGTGAATGCGAATGGTCTCCGTTTGGCCGATACGATCGAGGCGGCCGATGCGTTGCTCGACGAGGCCGGGGTTGAGCGGCAGGTCGAACAGCACGAGGTGGTGGGCGAACTGGAAGTTGCGCCCCTCGCTGCCGATTTCGGAGCAGAGCAGCAGTTGGGCTCCGGCGGGCTCGGCAAACCAGGCGGCCTGGCGGTCGCGCTGGATTAGCGGCAGACTCTCGTGAAACAGGCCGATGTTGAGATTGAGCTTTTCTTTGATGGCGGCCTCCAGCGCCAAGACCTTGCGCTCGGAGCGGCAGATGAGGAGGACTTTGGCGGGCGCGGTTTTTTGCAGGAAGCCGACCAGCCAATCCAGGCGCGGGTCTTCCTTGTAGGAGAAGCGCAGCGTGGCGACTTCGCCGGTTTCCTCGGCCTGCAGTTCGCGGCCGACGCGGGCCAGCAGCGTGGGCGTGGCGTCGGCGATCGCGACGGGGCAATACTGGCGCTTGGGGAAGCCGGTCATGGCGGCTCGGGTGTTGCGAAACACCACGCGGCCGGTGCCGTGCTGGTCGAGCAGGGTGCGCAACAGGCCGTCGCGCGCGCCGGGTTTTCCGGCGGAAAGCGCGGCAAGGTGGGTGGCGAGGGTTTCCGGGTCGCGGTCGAAGAGCTTGCGCAGCGCGGTGTGGTCGGCGCCGGTGAGGGTTTTCCCGTCCACGATCTTTTCGGCGATGGCGGCGACCGCACCGAAGTCGGCGGCTTCATCAACGAAGCTCTCGAAGTCGTCGTAGCGGTGCGGGTCGAGCAGGCGCAGGCGCGCGAAGTGCCCGGCTTGGCCGAGTTGGGTCGGGGTGGCGGTTAGCAGGAGCAAGCCGGCGGTTTTGCGCGCGAGTTGCTCGACGAATTTGTACTCGGGGCTGGCCTCCTCCGGCGTCCAGCCGAGGTGGTGCGCCTCGTCCACGATGACGATGTCCCAACCGGCCTCGACGACCTGGGCGCGGCGGTTCTCCATGCCGGAAAGCAGGCTGACGCTGCCGAGTGCCAACTGGCTGGAGAGAAACGGGTTTTTGCCCGGGTCGCTGCCTTCGATGTCGGCGCAACGCGGCTCGTCAAAGATCGTGAACCAGAGGTTGAAGCGGCGCAGCAGTTCGACGAACCACTGGTGGGTGAGCGACTCGGGTACGAGGATGAGGGCGCGTTTAACCCGGCCGGTGGCGAGCAGGCGCTGGAGAATGAGGCACGCCTCGATGGTTTTGCCCAGGCCGACTTCGTCGGCGAGCAGCACGCGGGGGATTTGGCGGTTGGCGACCTCGTTGAGAATATAAAACTGGTGCGGGATCAGGTCGATGCGCCCGCCGAGAAAGCCGCGAACCGGAGACTGGCGGAAGCGCGCCCGGGCCTGGAGCGCCCGTAGGCGGAGATCGAATACGGAGGAGGGTTCGGCTTGGGCGGCCATCAGGCGCTCGGCGGGGGAAGCGACGCTCGTCAGGTCGGAGATGACGTCCTCGCGCACGCGCTGGCCGGCGGGGCCGACGTAGGTGAGCAGGCCGGCGACCTCGTCGACGGAGGCGACAGTGAACTTATCGCCGGTGCGAGTGGCGACGGTTTCGCCGACGGCAAACTGCACGCGTTTGAGCACGGGAGTGCCGCGCGCGTAGATGCGTTTTTCCCGGGTGGCGGGGAACTCGATTGTGATGCGGGTGCGATCAAGCTCCGCGACTAGGCCAAGGCCCAGCTCGGGCTCGCGTTCACTCAGGCAGCGTTGTCCGACAAAACCAAGAGACATAGCGGACCATCACACGGAGCGGGGGCGGGCTGGGCAAACGCGTTTTCAAAAAAACGCGATTTAGCGGTTGGTGTTGGGGCGGGGGCGGGCGGTGCGGAAAGGCAAACACCTTGAGCTCACGCTCAAGGCCACGGGGAGGTGAGTTCACATACTCTAAACACCTTGAGCTCACGCTCAAGGCCACGAGAAGTGAGTTCACGGGGAGGGTGTTCACGCCTAATGTGGCTTTGAGCGTGAGCTCAAGGATGCCCAACGACTCGTGTTGCTGCCAACGGAGCGCCCAACGGGCTTCAGCCTCAGCCGAGCTGCTGGAGGGCGAAGGCGTAGGCACCGAGGGCGACGGCCTCGCTGGTTCCCAGGCGCGACATGCCTACGCCGAGGCGCTGCAACGGATCGTATTGCAGGAGCCGCTCGCTGCCAGGCACCTTGATAATGCGGGTTTCGCCCTTGAGGAAGGTCTCAAGTTGCGCGGGGTCTTCGAGGTTGAACGTGGGCTGGGTGAGACGGCGGTAGG
>JBILJE010000110.1:0-9123 GCA_044377395.1 Rariglobus sp.
CATTAACCACCGCCGAGCTCGCCGCTGGATTTGCCCGCGCCGACGCGAAAGCCGTCGCCGAAATCCTCGCAGCCCTCGTCACTCTGGGCCGCGCCCACCGATGTGAAAAGCGCGGCACGTTTACGGTATAAAACCCGCATCGGCGATTCCCCAACGGGCCTGCGGCGCGTGAGTCGCTGGGATGCGGGACGTTTTAAAGGGAGTCCACGACATCCGCAGTGGCGTTTAGCGCGATCTACCTGCCGTGCGGGGCGATTGCGGGTATGCGTGCGACGCTTGCAGGCGTGAGCGTGGCGATTGCGACGCTGCGTCCGGTCATTTCTTGTCGGTACGCGACGATTGCAGGCATGTCCGTGGCGATTGCAGGTCAGTACGCATCGATTTCGTCGCTGCGCGTGGCGATTGCAGGACTGTACGCAGCGATTTCTTGACGGCTGGCGGCGCGCCCTGATGGCAATTTCATGTTTCGTAGGGCGTGTGTTGGAAATAAATCGGCCGAAAGACTAACCCTGCTTCAGCGATACCTATAACTTGGCTTTAGTAGGCTGTAACATTTAAAGTGTCGTAAGAGGTAGCTGAACGTGGACAGGTATCTGACTGATGCGGAGTTTTAACGCTAAGATCGCTAAGAACGCTAAGAAGTCGGACCTAGGATCGGTCCTTTGCGGTCTTGGCGAACTTTGCGTTAAAATTCCGCTTCAGAATCCGACTCTTTAAATGTTACTACCTACTAGCGCTTTTATTGACAAGGGGGCCGCCGGCGATGCTATCCGCGCATCGCAACACGCTATGAAAACTGCAGCGCACTTTCGCCGCCGTGGTTTCCTTCGCTTGCATCTTCATCAGGCCCAAGGTTTGAGCATTGTTTCCAAAACACTCACTAAGCTCCATGGACGGTAAAACCCAGTTCTCTATCAGTAATTTGGCATCCGGTGCGCGTTCGCGGGCCGAGCGCAACGTGTGGCTGGTAAGCTTCTTCGAATGGGTGCGTCACCCAGCGGTGCAGACGGGCGAGCACAGCGAGCCGACCACGCCTACGCCGGTCTTGCGCTTGCGCCATTTCTGCCAGGTCCTCGAACGGAACCCGCTACAGCGTGCGGAGGTGACGGAACTGCTGGCGGCCTTCGCTGCGGACGTCGACGTGGTGTCGTTGTTCAGCGACCTGGGGTTCGCACCGCGTGCCTCCTTGTTCAGCGAACTGGTCGAGCGTGTCCGCGCGCAGGTGCTTCCGCACACGCCCGACACGCGCAACGCGGCGGAGCTTTTCGCACTGCTGGCGCGGCCGGGCGACGCTGAATGGCTGCAGCATCTGGACGATGCCACCGCAGAAAAGCTCGCCGCTCTGTGGCCCGCAGGGGTGGCGCAGGCGGCGTTGGCGCAGGCGCTCACTTTCCTTTGCAGCGGCGTGCGGTCCGCCGGCTTTTCCGCGCCGCTGCGCCTGCGCATGGACGTGGCGGCGCTGGGGGAAGATCCCTTCGGTCCGCTGGCCGTGGCGGCCGAGCAGGTCAAGGCGCTGGCGCTGGCGCCGCGCGATCACGCCACTCAGGCGGCCCTCGCACGAGAGGTCGCAGACTTGCGTACTCGCCTGGGGCGCTGTCGCGAGGCGGCCGCCAGCGTGTCGCGCCACCTCGAGGAGTACGGCGTGTCGCTGCAGATCGTTTTCGAAGTCGATCAGCTGCGCGCCCGCACGGTTCGCGTCGAACAGTTGCTCGACTGTATCGAGTCGGACTTCAGCCCGCGTGAAATGACCCGGCTGTTCCTGCGTCTGCTGGCGGAGGTCGACCGGCGGCAGGGAATTAGGGCGCTGTTTCGCGAGCACGGAACCTTGCTCGCCCGCCAGATCGCCGAGCGCAGCGCCGAGACTGGCGAGCACTACATCACGCGCACCGCCGCCGAGCACCGCTGGATGCTGCGGGCGGCCGGGGGTGGCGGTGCGATTATCGGCCTGACCACCTTTGGCAAATTCGTCGTGCTGGCTCTGGGTCTGAGCGCGTTCTGGACCGGGTTCTGGGCGGGCGCCAACTACGCCGTGAGTTTCGTCGTCGTCATGCTGCTGCACTGGACCGTGGCGACCAAGCAGCCGGCGATGACCGCACCGGCCATGGCGATCAAGCTGGCCGCACTGCGTCATGGCGCAGGCGTGGACGACCCGCACGTCCAGAGCTTCGTCGACGAGGTCGTGCACCTGATCCGCTCGCAGACGACCGGCGTGCTGGGCAACTTGGTGGTCTGCTTTCCGCTGGTGTGGGCGATGCAGGTCGCATCGACAGCCCTTTTCGGTCACCCGCTGGTCGGCGAACACTCCGCCGAGCACGTTCTGGAGTCACTCACGCTGCTCGGCCCGACCGCGCTGTACGCGGCCTTCACGGGAGTGCTGCTCTTCTTTAGTTCACTGGTGGCCGGCTGGGTTGAGAACTGGTTTGTGCTGCGCCGACTGGACAGCGCGATCGCCTGGAACCCGAGCATCGTCGCCCGGCTCGGAGCGAATCGGGCGCAGCGCTGGTCGCGTTGGTGGCGCGCCAACATCTCGGGCCTGGCGGGCAATATTTCGCTCGGCATGATGCTCGGTTTGATGCCGGTCCTAATCGCGTTCATCGGCCCCCACGTCGAGGTGCGCCATGTGACGCTGTCCACGGGACAACTCGGGGCAGCGCTGGGCGCACTCGGGCTGCCGCTGCTGCACCAAAGCGCCTTCTGGTGGTGCGTGGCTGGCATCGCCGTGACGGGCGTGATAAATGTGGGATTGAGTTTCTTCCTGGCCTTCATGGTGGCGTTGCGTGCGCGCAGTGTGCCGGAGGCAGATCGCTCGGTGATCCGCAGCGCGCTGTGGCAACGCCTGCGCCAGCAGCCGCTGGCCTTTCTCTGGCCATCCCGTTAAACTCACCGTTTGGCTTGCTCCAAATCTGCCCCTAGGTACATCAAGCGCGGTCCGAGGGTAGATCTGCCGCGCTAACTCCATTGAAATCAACACTCAGCGGCCTGACCTCTTCTCCGGGGATAAGTCCTGAAAACCAGAAAAATCATGAAAAAAAAGAGCCTCATAAAACATTTTATCTTTTTAGCGGGATTGTCGTTAGCTGCCAATCCGGCGCTGGCATGCACGGGCATTTCGCTTAAAGCGGAGGATGGCGCGGTGGTTTGCGCGCGTACGGTTGAATGGGCGCTGGGCGATGCGCATCACGACACGCTGGTGCTCTTCCCTCGTAACCACGCCTTCACGGCGCTGACGCCGGACGGCGAAAATGGGCTCAAATGGACCGGTCGCTACGGTTTTGTTTCCCTGACGGCCTACGGTCAGGAATACGGCCCTGATGCGGTAAACGAGGCCGGTTTGTATGTCGGGGTGTATTATTTTCCGGGGTATGCTTCCTTCGCGCCGTATGATGCCGCCCAGGCCAGCAGGTCCTTGAGTGTGGGCGATTTCATGCGCTGGCTGCTGTCGTCCTTCAAGAGCGTGGCCGAGGTGCGGGCCAATCTGGACAAGGTGCGCGTGGTGAACGTGGCGGACGAGCGTTTCGGGGGCGCTCCGCTGCCGTTTCACTGGAAGATCGCCGATGAAAGCGGTGCGAGCATCGTGGTGGAGATCGTGGAGGGCGGACAGGTGAACATTTATGACGCGCTGCTGGGCGTGATCAGCAATTCGCCCGAGTATGGCTGGCACCTCACGAATCTGCGGAACTATCTGGGGCTTTCCGGCGCCCCCAAACAGGCCGTCACACTGGAGGGCCGCTCCTTTGCGCCGCTCGGTGGCGGCTCGGGCTTGATGGGCTTGCCCGGCGATTTCACACCGCCTTCGCGCTTTGTGCGAGCCATGGCCCTGACAGCTTCGGCGCGTCCGCTGGCCAAAGCCGAGGACGCTGTGTTTGAGGCTTTCCGCATTCTCGACAACTTCAACATCCCGGTCGGGGCGACGGCGGCGGGCGACAAGATCGCTCAGGACATCGCCAGCGCCACCCAGATCACGACGGCCTCGGACCTCAAGAATCGCGTGCTGTATTTTCACACGATGGACAACCGGCAGATCCAAAAGCTCGACTTAAAGCAGATTGATTTTGGCACGGTGAAACACCAACTGCTGAGGCAGGGTGCCGTCCGCAAACAGGCGATCCATGAACTCTTGCCGCAACCCTGACGGGGAGAGAAACGTTTGCCGATAAACGTAGCCGAAACCTGGGGCGGGTTTGGGCATTAAGGTTCATACGCATGCCATCCCCCAGCTCACCAGCCGAACTGGCGTTTGATCCGAAGGGGTTCGTAGAGCTCGGGCGAGAGTTCGGTGATGAAGCGGCTCGGCGTGAGCATCATCCCGCCTGGGCCGGCGCGCGTGGCCACTTTCGGGTAACAAATGTAGAGCTCGTTCTTGGCCCGCGTCACCGCGACGTAAAACAAGCGGCGCTCCTCCTCCACGTCGTCGGCCTCGATTGAGCGGCGGCCCGGGAACATGCCGTCGGCCACCCCGATCACAAAGACCACATCGAACTCCAGGCCCTTGGATTGGTGCACCGTGGTGAGTTTAACCGAATCGGGCGGCACATCGACGTGGCGCTCGCTGGTTTCGCCGTTCATCAGCGCGACCTGCGAAAGCATTTCGGCTAGATCGTCGAAGCGGCTGGCAAAACCAATGAGCGCCTTCAACTCCTCCAGGCGGTCGATGTAGTCGGCGTATTCGCCCTTCATGTAATCGCCGTACCAGCCGTCGATGGCGGTGGACACGACCGCCTCGGGTTTGCCGCAGCGCATGGCCTCGGAGATTTCTTTGAGCGAGGCGCAGAAGCTGGCCCATTCGTCCTTGGCGTCTTTGGCGACCTTGCTCTTCACGTCGTCGGTGGCGAGCGCGTCGATGAAGTCGCGCTGCATGAGTTTGGCGTGGTCGAGAGCGGCGGCGTGAATCTTTTGCGCGCCCTTGTCGCCGATCTTGGGCAACAGGATGGCGATGCGGTTCCACGCCGATTCGTTGCGCGGGTTGACCACGAATTGCACAAACGCGATCAGGTCGCGCACGTGCTGGCGCTCGAAGAACTTCACGCCGCTGGTGATCTGGTACGGCACGCCTGCGCGGGAGAACGCCAGCTGGATTTCCAACGCGTGGAAATGCGAGCGGTAGAGGATGGCGATTTCACCGGGGGAAACGCCGTCGTCGTTAATCAACGAGCGCGTGCGTTTGAGGATAAAATCGGCCTGCTCGCGGTCGTCGATGGCCTGAACGATCAGGGGCTTTTGACCGTTCTTGCGGCAGGCGCGCAGCTCTTTGTCGAAGTGGCGGCCCTTGGGCTGGGCTTCGAGCACGCCATTGGCCAGCTGGAGGATCTGCGGGGTGGAGCGGTAGTTGGTCTCGATGCGGTGAATGACCGTGCCGGGGTGGCGGTCTTCAAACGTCATGATGTTTTCGAAATCCGCGCCGCGCCACGAGTAGATGCACTGCGCGTCGTCACCGACCGCCATCACGCGGTGATGCGGGGCGAGGGCGTCGATAATCTGCGACTGGATCGTGTTGGTGTCCTGGTACTCGTCGACGAGCACATGGCGGAAGCGCTGGGCGAAATAGGCCGCGACATCGGGGGCTTTTTTCAACAGTTCCAGCCACAGTTCGAGCAGGTCGTCGTAGTCGAGCACGGCCTGGGAACGCTTCCTCTCCGCGTAGGCGGCGGCGAAGGCCGGCAGCATGTGTTTGATCTCCGAATACTGCGGGAAGTAGCGCTCGACGGTATCGCCGACGCTGCGCTGGGTGTTGCGGGCGAGTGAGAGAACGTTGAACAGCGGGCCGGGCTTGGGGTTGGTCTTATCTTTAAAGAATAACTTGTTCTCGATTTCGACCACCTGCTTGAGCATCGCCTCCGACTCGTCGGCATCGAGGATGGTGAAGTTTTTCTGGAGCCCGATGGCCTCGCCGTAGATGCGCAGCGCACGGTTGCCGATCGAGTGAAACGTGCCGCCCCAGAACCGCCCCGGCTCCACGCCGGTGAGGTCGTGGACGCGGTGGAGCATTTCCTTGGCGGCCTTGTTGGTAAAGGTGAGCAGCAGAATCTCCGAGGGACGCACGCCTTGGGAGAGCAGGTAGGCGACGCGGTAGGTGAGGGTGCGGGTTTTTCCCGAGCCGGCGCCGGCGAGGATCAGCAGCGGGCCGGGCTCGGCGGTGACGGCGGCGAATTGCTCGTCGTTAAGGGCCGCGCGGAAGTCGATGGACGGGACGCTAAGGCGGGCGGCGGAGGTGTCGGAGGAGGAGTGGTGGTTGTCCATGCGCGAAGGGGTCAGGCTCGCGCATTCAGTCCACGGCGCAAAGCGAAAGTGGGGGGCGCTCGAAGTAGGTGCTTCAGCCCGCATCGGCGATTGTGACGGAAATCACTTCAAACCTGCGGGCTGAAGCACCGCACTACCTCAGAGCTCAAACCGACAAGATCAATGTTTGCTGCCTGCTTGTGTTTCTTAGGGTCAGGGGACGCCGTTTAGAGTAGCGCAAAAGACTTCCATTCTGCCCGCCGAACTCAAAACAGCAGGCATCGAGTTCGCGGTTTGCGCGCGGACTCATGTCGATTCGTCTTCAAGGTGAGCTGAATTGGCCGGGACGGCCAACCCTACATTTTTCGATCCCTGTGGCGTTGGCCGTCCCTGGCCAATTCAGCTCTTCTATTTCGCGAGTTCGAACTCAGAGGTTCGCGATGATGGCGTCGGCCATCGCCTTAGTGCCGACGACCGGCTTGCCGAAGGCGATGTCGCCGGTGCGAATGCCGTCGGTGGCGACGGTCTTGCGCACCGCTTTTTCGATACGGGTCGCAATGGCGTCGAGGCCGAAGCTGTAACGTAGCATCAGCGCAACTGAGAGCACCTGAGCGCAGGGATTGGCGATACCTTTGCCGGCGATGTCGGGCGCGGTGCCACCGGCGGGCTCAAACAGACCGTAGGGCAGGCCGAGCGAGTTTTTGCCCGTCCCGAGCGAGGCCGAGGACAACATGCCGAGCGATCCGCAGATGACCGCCATCTCGTCAGAGAGGATGTCGCCAAACATGTTTTCGGTGAACAGCACGTCGAACTGGTTCGGATCGCGGGCGAGCTGCATCGCGGCGTTGTCCACATACATGTGGCTGAGCGCGATGTCGGGGTGGTGTTTGGCGAAGTAGGCGGTGACAACCTTGCGCCACAGCACGGAGGTTTCCAGCACGTTGGCCTTGTCGACCGAACACACCTTGCGACCGCGGGCCTTGGCGGTGACGGCGGCGACTTCGGCGATGCGCTCGATCTCGGAAGTCTTGTAAACCATCGTGTCGACAGCCTGCTCCTCGCCGTTGGGGAGAACGGTGGTGGTCTTCGGCAGACCGAAATAGATGCCGCCGGTCAATTCGCGGATGCAGACGATGTCGATGCCGTTGGGGATACGTTCGGTTTTGAGCGGCGAGGCATCGGTCAAGTCGGAGTAGAGGAGACCGGGGCGGATGTTGGCGAACAGGTTGAAGGCCTTGCGCAGGGGCAGCAGGGCGGCGCGCTCGGGCTGTTCCTTGGGCGGGAGTTTTTCCCACTTTGGACCACCGACCGAGCCGAAGAGGATAGCGTCGGCCTGTTGGCAGATCGCCAGAGTGGAGTCGGGCAAGGCCTTGCCGTGGTTATCGATACCCGCGCCGCCGACATCGGCGATTTGGTAGGAAAGGGTCAGGTTTTCCTGTTTGGCGACGTGGTCGAGCACGCGCAGGGCCTCGGTCATGACCTCGGGCCCGATGTAGTCTCCAGGAAGAACGGCGAATTTAAGGGTCGGCATAAAGGGGGACGACTAAGCAAGGCCGCGAGCCCGCTGGCAAGGGGGGAAGTGCGGGGCGCGTGACCTACGCACGGAGAATGGCCGCAAAGAGGCGCAGAAGTCTCAAAAAACGGACTATTCCGAAGGGTTTGATTTTTGTGACTTCTGCGCTTTTTTACGGCTAACTCTTTCAGGCCGTTTTTTTAAGCTGCGAATGCGTAACCTTTGGCCTTTTGGGTGTCATGCCTACTTTTCGTGGCGAAAGCCAAAGCAGCCCCGGCTCCAAGGCGGTTAAGCTGTGACCGGTTTGGCAACGAGACGCCGCCCTGTGGACTTGCGCTCGCTCTTGCGTGTGCCGTCGGCGAGATCGTATTCATCCGAATCCTCGCCGAAATACCCGGCGATCACTTTGCGCGCTTGCACCAGCACGGCGTTGAGCTGGCCGACTTGGTTGTTAACGCCGGGGCAGCACCCGGACCTTACGGGCCATGCCGCGGGCTTCGGGGCAAATTTGGCCGAGCAGCGATCCTTGGCGGAAGTCCCGTGGGCTATGCCCAAATTCAGCGCGAAAAAGCCGTGAGAAATGGAACGCATCGTCGAATCCGACCAGATCGGCGACCTCGTGAACGGCTAGATCGGTGCGGGTGAGCAGCTGGGCAGCCCGGTCTAGACGTAACAAGCGCAGCACTTCCATCGGAGTGCAGTCCAAAGCTGCCTTTACTTGGACCGCTAGGGAACTGCGCGAGACCCCAGATATCCGCACCAGATCGTCCAAGGAGGGACTTGCACGCTCCGTGATCGCCAGGGAGATCGCGTCCAGCATCCGTTGAACCGCCGGGGGCAGGTCGCTGGCGGGTTCGCTGGCACTGACTAATTGACTGTTGAGAAATGCTTCCAGGACCAAGCGCAGTGCCGATTCCGCCTGGAGCGCCCCCTCTTTTTGTCCCAGTAGCCACCCCACGTGGCGCAACAGCGGACGCACGATATCCTCGTCAGGAAGGGTACGAATTAAAGGCCAGGCCGTGTGATCCGGCACCTCACCGACCAGATCGAAATGAATGTAGCCGTGGCACGTGGAGCGGCGTTCATCCCAGCGAAACGAATCTCGCATACGGGGACGAGCCAGCAGGACCGTTCCCGGCTTCGCCATAATCTCCTGGCCCTCCACCTGCCAGAGGGCCGTGCCGGCAAGCATCCACACAAATTCAAAATTATACACGAGTCGCGGTCCGTAGCCGCTGCCCCTAGGATAGGTGGCAATGCCTTCGTGCCGGATTTTCAGTGAGCAGCGGCTAAGATCGATGATCATGATCTGGATTTTTATCCATGTTTTCGAATTGAATATCCATTCAAAAGTCCGCCGCTCTTTGATAGATTGATTAAGTATGAAACACCCC
>JBILJE010000111.1:0-9114 GCA_044377395.1 Rariglobus sp.
TTGGGGGCAGCCCCGCTCCGCCTTCAATGGTCACAGTCACCGTTCCCGTCAGCGTCAACGCACCGGCGACCGTGATCAAGGGCGCGGGGGGAGTCGCCCCGCCGAGTATAAGATTCAAATTGGCGGCGCCCAACGTGAGGCTGCTCATCGGGAGTGTCGCGCTCGATCCGCTCGGGACAACGCGCAGCGTCGCGCCGTCGGCCACGGTAAACGCGCCGGCACCGATGATGGCGGAGGTGGTGGTCAAGGTGCCCGCAAGAACGGACGTGAGACCGGTGTAACGATTCGCGCCCTCCAAACTCCAAGCGCCCGTGCCGCTTTTGACCACCTGGGTTTTGCCTCCGCCCGCCCCATCCCCAATCTGCGGCACAAAGCGATTGGCTCCCAGGTTGGTACCGGCGAATTCGAGCGTGCGATCGCTGCCACTCGCGTACAGGCCCAGCGCCCCGGGGCCCAGAAAACTCATGACATGGGTCTGATCGGCGGCCGAGGAAACCAGCGTGCCCGTCAAGCCGTTGGCGTTGCCAAGGGTGAAAAGCCGGTTGGTCGTGCCCACCGTGGCGGCGCTATGCCGCAACGTGCCGCCGCCGAAAACCAGATCGGCCGCAGCCCCCGCGAGCGAGCCCTTGCCAATACCGCTCGCCACGTTCACGTCGGCGAGGGTTTTGGCGTCCCACACGCCCCCTTCCAGCGTGCACGGTCCCGTGAAACTGCAGGCCGCATTCATCGTCATCGTGCCGCTGCCGGTTTTGCGCACGCCGCCGCTTCCCGTGAAACCGCCACCGCTCACGACCGATCCACCGCCACCCAGGGTGAGATGGAAAGCATTCAAGACCGTCGATCCTGGGAACGAAAGCGGTCCGGATCCTTCGTTGATCCACGCCTGCGAGGCGCTCAGCCGCCAAACGACTCGTTGGGTGGCCTGGGCGGCCCCAAAGGTGACCGGGCCCGCGCCGGCGCTCACCCGAATGCCCTCGGCAAGCGTGATCGCACGGTCGGCGCTGCCCTCGGTGAGAAACGTCGTTGAGCCGGAAGCCTGAACGACGAGCCGGCGCAAGGCGAGGTCCGCAGGCAACGTCACCGTCACGTTGCCGCTAAATCCTTCGGCCGTGAAGGTCGCGGTGTCGCCCGAACCCGGAACGGCGGTGGTGGCGGTCCCGCTCGCATCCGAACGCCAATTCGCGAGACGGGACCACCCCGTATCCGCCGCGCCACCGCCCCACCACCCATCCGCGGCTTGCGCGGGACCGACCAAAACGAGCACGGCCAGCAAAAAGATTAAATATTTCATGAATACAGGAGCCTATGAAAACACGCGGTTATTGCTGGGCTCACGGCGTGGCGGGACCGCTCTCCCGTTCTCCCGCACCAAACCGGTAGCCATCGAGCGTGGATTGCAGCTCCATTTTCCATCGTTCGTTCTTCGCCAGACTTATCGCCCGCTCCATCAGCTGGATTGCCTCGGCCTTTTGCCCTTTCAAAAAGCAGGCCTTGGCGAAGTGCGCCAAATAAAAGGGGGCGTTCGTCCGGCCGTCTTTCGCGGCTTGAGCGAGCAGGGTATAGGCCGTCTCCAGTACGTCGCCTTTCAAGGCCTCCCCGGCCTCCTCAAGGATGCAGTCGCCGAGTTGGACGCGGAGGACATCCTTCTCATGGGAATCGTCCGTCTCGGCTACGCTCGCTACAGAGGTACGGGCCAACTGCGTCGCTTCGCCGGGTCGCCCCGTGCCAAATAGCAGCTGCATCCGCCGAAGCACGACCTGGGTTGCCCAATCGGGCCGGCGCTTGGCCAGCGACTCCATTTCCGGAAGACACGCCTCGAACGCCTGCCAATCCTTGGCCTTTTTGGCCTGGTCAAAACGCTCGTCGAGCCGGGCGCGTTGGAAGTTTTCCGCGCGCTCGTGTTCGTCGCGCGAGCTTACCTCGTCGTTGGCCAGGTCGATGGCCTGACCGGAGAGCACGCGCTCGAGAAGCGCATCGGTGATAAAATGCGGATTACCAATCCACGCGATCTTCCCGTCCTTGCCGACGAGGAAAGCCGTGGGAATGCCGTCCGCCCCGGCGGCTTGCATCCACGTGGTGGACATCGCTCCAGCCATCGCATTCGCCGGACTTTGGCCGAGATCGTCCAAGGCGACCCTGAAGGTCATTTTCCGCCCCTGCTTTGCCACCCACGCCTTGACCTGGGATGGATTCCACTCCCACACGTTTTGGCCGATCACCACCAAGCCGCGATCCTGGTAGCGTTCGTGCAGCGCGTTGAGAGCAGGAATGCCGTGCACACACGGTCCGCACCACATCGCCCAAAAATCGATCAGGTAAACCTTGTCGCGCTCGAAGGCCGTAACCGGCTCGCCTTGGACCCACGCTCCGACTTGCAGGGGCGGCGCGGGATCACCCACGACCAGCCGGGCATCCCTAGCCTGAGCGGTGCCGAGGACGGCGGCCAACAACGCGGCTTTCAGGAGGCGGAGCGCGAGGGGGCTCAAGGCTTCGGCGAGGGTATCCATCCAAGGGAAAATCCGGCGGAGCAGGGACGGAGGCGACTGGTGGTGTAAATTCATGGGGGGTAACGGGGGCAAAAAGCGGGGCTGCGAACGCCCCTTGACGGAAAACGCGAGGCGGAGAGGCGGACCACCGCGCTTAACGGTATCCGGGGCGTTGCCACGCATCGGTCCGGAACGGCATGGCGGGCTGCCCCTCGGCGTTTTCAAGATTGCCGAGCGGATTGACCGCCCAGGCGTAACGCACTGCGACCGGCTCCGGCACCGCCGGGTTGGAAAGCACCAGGGTCGAACCCTCGATCACCGCGTCCGCCCAGACCCATTTCTGGTCGGCGCCGGCAATCGCAAAGCCCTCGAGCTTTTCGGCGCCGGCTCGCAGGCGCAGCCCGGCGGTGGCGAACTGGAAATGCAGCCGCAGGCGTGCCCCGTCGCGCTCCATCCGCTCGAAGCGCGGACCGGCGTACGGGATCGGTTTTCCGTAAACGGTCGCCAGCGCATGGTCGCCCAAACGGCGGCCGATCGCGGCCTTGTTGTGCGGATGAAGGTTGCCGGAGTCCTCTGGAAGATCGAGGTCCGACGCGACCACTAGGCCAGTGTTCGGAAGCCAGAGCGTGCGAGCCTGGGCCTCGCGAATCTCGGGCCAGGCACCTAGCTCGACGGGCTTGGTCTGGCGGGCCTGGAAGGTGGAAAGCTGAACGATAAGGAACGGGAATTCGCCCTGCCCCCACTGGGTGCGCCAGTCGGCGATCATCGAGGGTAGAAGTTTCTCATACTGGAGAGCGCGGCCCGCATTGCCCTCGCCTTGGTACCAAATGACGCCGCGCATCCCAAAGGGAATCAGAGGGGCGACCATGCCATTCCACAAATTGCCGGGACGGCCCATGCTGTCGGCACCTTGCGGCGGCCAACCGCGCGCCGGGACCGGCCGTCCGGCGGCTTTGGCGGCAGCCACCTCGGCTTGGTATTTTTCCTCGAAGCGCTCCATCCGCCAGGCGTGGTGCGGCAGCAGCCGCTCCCAGTCCCAGACCAACGGGATGAGCTGATCGTCGGACTCAAGGGCGCCCACGCGCGTCCACGCCTCGGCCGGACTGCCGGCCCAAGAGGTGTGGATGATGCCCACGGGCACGCCGAGTTCCGACCGCAGCCGCCATGCGAAATGGAATGCTGCATCGGAGAACTGGGCGACCTCCGGCGGGCGGGCGGGTGACCATTTGCCGGTCACCCCAGTGACGTTGTCCAGCGGACGCTCGGCCGTGCGCTTGTATACGGTCAACATCCGCAGCTGCGGATCGTTGATTTGGGTGATCGCCTCGGCTGCGCGCTGCGCCCACGGCGACTCGGGCCGCTCGTAAGTCTTGAGCGGCTGCTCCATGTTGGACTGGCCTGAGGCGACCCAGACCTCGCCCACGGCCACGTTGCGCACCGTCAGGGTCGCGGAGCCCGTCACCACCAGATCGGCCCCTTCGTTGGCGGCCAACGCAGCCAAGCTCACCCGCCAACGCCCGTCCGCCCCGGCGGTGGTCTGCACCGCTTGACCGAAATAGCGGACCGTGACCGTCTCCCCTGGGCGAGCCGTTCCCCACACCGGCACCGGTCGGTCGCGTTGCAGGACCATCCCGTCGGAGAACAATGCCGGCAAGCGCACCTCCGCGCGCAGCCCGGCGGCGAGCACCAAGGCCACAGCCCAGCCGGCCAAGCGCCAGCGGTCCAAACGTAATAACAGAATCATCGTTGAGGTCTCCCGGTGACGGATCACTTTTCGCCCAAGCTGCCCTTAACCAAGGGCTGAAGCTTGGTGGCCCACATCGCGTAGCCGACGTCTTGGTTAAGGTGGATATTGTCCGGGTGATAATACTCGGTGCGCAGGCTGCCGTCGGGCTTCAGCAACTCGCTGGTCAGATCGACGAGCTGGACTTTGGGATCGGCGGTGAGCCCCAAGGTGTCGATCGCGGCGTTGGCCTTGCGGATGTCCTCGTAGAAGGTGTTGCCGGGCGCATGCGCCGGAAAAATTTTAAAAACGATCAGGTCGGCCTTGGGGAAGCGGCCGCGCAGCTTGTCGACACAGGCCTTAACGCCCCGAGCGGCCGCCTCGATGCCCGTCTCGCGGGTGTAAAACATGTTGTTGTTGCCAATCATCAGGACGATGAGCCGCGGCTCGATCCCGTCCATGGCGCCGTGGTCGAGACGCCAGAGCACGTTCTGGGTCTTGTCACCGCCGATGCCGAGGTTGACCGTTTTGAAGGCGCCAAACGCCTTCGTCCACGCAGTGCCAAACGGCTTGCCGTCGGTGCCGCCCCACTGGGCGGTGATGCTGTCGCCGACTAGCAAAATGTCGATCGGGCCGCGAGCCGCCTGCACCGCCTCCACCCGGCGGACGTGGACGTCGAGCCAGGCACGGTTGTTGTTAGCCCAATAGCCGGCGGAGGGCGTCACCGGCCATAATTCCGGCAGGTGCTGGTTGATCTCGGCGCCCGGCCGACGCTGATGCTCAGGGGTGAGCACGTAGGCCTCCTCGGCCGGCGTGAGCGGCCAACCGCTTTTGGCGGCGGGTTCTGCCGCAAAGGTATTCCACGTCAGGCAACTGGCCAGACCCAAGGCGAGCAGCGCGAAGCGGGGAGACGACACGGAACGCACACACTCGGTGCGGGGGGTGGGGCATTTTTTCATGGTACGAAGGGGTGAACGGTTTTCGGACGAGAACATGACAACGAAGGCCCTCCACCACCCTCAAGTCAACCTGATAAGCAAGCGCTTGCCAATTAATTTAAGAGCGGCGGTAGAGGTGGGAACCGGCGCATAGTGCCATGGCCTAAGGCGTCTCAAGGCGGCGACCAAGACGGCCAAAAATCGCCATTCAATACAACCGCTTGCACTTTTAAGAAAAGCTCTTTTACCAATACCTCACGCCCCCAGCACCCCCTATGTCGAGATCCTCATTTTACGCCATCGCCACCGCCCTGCTCGCGCTCACTTTGGGACTTTTTCTGTCTTTCGACTGGCCGGCTCTGACCGACCCCAGCGCTAATCCGGCGAACCCGTCCACCGCCCGCCCGAGTGAAGGGTCGCCACCACAGACTCCGCCTCCCGCCGTGGCCCGCACGCCATCCGCGCTGGCAGGCACGTCTCCCGGATCGACCGCCACCCCCGCCCAGCCGCCCGCTCAACCCGGCGTGCCGGATCGGTGGGCGCAGGACCAGGTGCTGCAAGAGGCGACCACGCCGCATCCGACCGATCCCGAGCAGGTGACCCGCGTACGACTGCTTCGCACCGATTTCAAGTACCCGCTGGTGCGCGTGGAGGAGACCTTGCAGCTTTCCCCCGGCGGCGCCGCCCCGACCTTGGTGTCGCAGGTGGCGATGGTGGCCGACCACCTCGTGGTCAAACTGGCCGCCGGCGCCGATCGCGCCGCCCTCGAGCAAGCGCTCGCCGCGCTCGGCGGCACGTTGCGCGCGGCCACCCCTGCGGCGGAGCTCTACCTCGTCACGATTCCCGACCCGCTCAGCCTCGAGGGACTTCCCCAGGCGAGGGAGGCGCTGCGCCAGGCCCGCGCGGTCATCCGGGTGGCCGAGCCCGATTACATCGTGCACCTTCTCGCCACGCGCACGCCCGACGACGCATCCTTCACGCGACTGTGGGGCCTGCACAACACCGGCCAGACCGTCGGCCTGACCGCCGGCACGCTCGACGCCGACATCGACGCGCCCGAGGCGTGGAGCCGCCACACCGGATCGCGCACGGTGCGCGTGGGCGTCATCGACTCCGGCATCGATTACACCCACCCCGACCTCGCCGCCAACATCTGGACCAATCCGGGCGAGATCCCCGGCAACGGCATCGACGACGACCGCAACGGCTACATCGACGACGTGCGCGGCTGGGACTTTTTTAACAACGACAACGATCCGCGCGACGACCACGGCCACGGCACCCACTGCGCCGGCACGATCGGCGGCCACGGCAACAATGCCGCCGGCGTGGCCGGCGTCGCCTGGGAGGTGAGCCTCGTGGGGCTTAAAATTTTTAGCGCAAGCGGCACTACAACCGGCTCCGCCACCGCCGAGGCGGTGGCCTACGCCACCCGGCTTGGCCTCGACCTGACCTCGAACTCCTGGGGAGGTGCCCCGTACTCGCAAGTGATGTACGAGGCGATCGCGGGCGCCAACGCCGCCGGCCAACTCTTCGTCGCGGCCGCCGGCAACGACGGCAGCAACAACGACACCTCCCCCCGCTTCCCGTGCGGGTACGCCCTTCCCAACATCATCGCGGTGGCCGCCACCAACCATCAGGACGCCTTGGCGGACTTTTCCAACTTCGGAGCGACCACCGTCCACCTCGCCGCTCCGGGCGAAACGATCTACAGCACCTTACCGAATCACGGTTACGGCTTCAGGAGCGGCACCTCGATGGCGACTCCCCACGTGGCCGGCGCGGCCGCCCTGCTCAAGGCGTACCAGCCGGCGCTCACCGCCCCGGAGCTCAAGTCCGCGCTCCTGCAAACCGTCGATCCCCTTTCGACCTTGGCCGGAACAACCATCACCGGCGGGCGCCTCAACATCGCCAAGGCCTTTGACGCCGTGGAAGGTCTCTTGGCCAGCCTGCCCATCGCGTGGTCGACCACCATCACCTCCGGCAACCCGCTTCCGTCGTTCCAACGCGACCTCGTCCTGCGCAACTACACCGCGCAACCGCGCACATGGTCTCTGGCCGTGAACGTGCCGTGGGCCTCGGTCGCGGTGTCCAGCGGCACGCTCGCGCCCAGGGCGAGCACCTCGGTGGCGGTGACCCTGCGCCCCGAAGCCGCCGCGCTCGCCCCCGGCAGCCACACCGGCGCCGTGACGCTCACCGAGTCCGGACGCGACGGCATGCAAACCTTTCCGCTCACGCTTGAGGTCCTCGCGCCGGTCCTGGCGGACTTTAACCTCGCTACCGACCCGGGATGGGCCCGCACCGGCGAATGGGCTTACGGCACGCCGTTGGGCCGTGGCGGCAGCGTCAACGGCAACCCCGACCCCACCGCAGGCTTCACCGGATCGACCGTGTTCGGCGTCAACCTCGCGGGAGACTACTCGACGGCACCCGGTGGTCCCTACACGCTGACCGCCGGCCCCTTCGATCTTTCGGCGATTACCCAAACCCGCCTCCGCTTCCAGCGCTGGCTTAACACCCCGTGGGGTTATGCGGTGTCCGCAGCCGTCGAGGTTTCGACCAACAACGCCACGTGGCAAACCGTCTGGTCCAAACCCGTTAAGGCAATCAACGACACGTCGTGGAGTTTACAGGACCTGAACTTGGCAACGTGGGCCGACGGCCAACCGGCCTTGTGGGTTCGCTGGTCCTACACGGTTATTTCTGATCACCCGTCTGGTCCCCCAAAAACCTCTTCCGGTTGGAACATCGACGACATTTCCCTGCACGGGCGGCTCGGTCACACGCTCGCATTCCGCCCGCTGCCGCCGATCGCAAGCACCACAACCACCGCCTCGGCCACGCTGCGGCTCTCCTCCGCCGCCACCCTGGCGTTGTCGGTCGGCCTGCAAAGCAGCGATCCGGCCGCGCTCACCGTCCCCGCCACCGTGACGATCCCGGCCGGCGCCACCTCGGTGAACGTCCCGTTGACCCTCAATCCCGTGGTGCCCGCCGGCGAGCGCACCGTGGTCGTCACCGCCCAGTCCCCCCTCCTGCCGAGCGCCTCGCTGTCTGTGACCATTATAGACAGCGAAGCGCCGACGCTCGCGTTGAACGCGCCCGGGCAACTCGCCGAAGGGTCCGTCAATACGGCCACCGTCCGCCTGCCAACCGCCTCGGCCCAACCGGTGACCGTGACCCTGACCTCTTCCGACCCGACGCGCCTCGCCGCGCCCCCCACCGTGGTGATCCCGGCGGGACAGACCGCGGTGGACGTAGCCCTGACCGCGCCCGATGACGACTGGATCGACCCGCCTGCCACCGTTTTGCTCTTGGCCACCGCCCCTGGGTTCGCCCCCGCCTCGGCAAGCATTGAGATTTTGGACAACGAGCCGCGCACCCTCCGGCTGGCGTTGCCGACCGAAATCGTCGAAGGCGGACCGGCCGCCACGGGTCAGGTGCTGCTCGCCGGCCGGACGCGCACCGCCTTAAGCGTGCAGATCACCTCGAGCGATTCCACCGCCCTCCACCCCATCGTCGCCGTCATCACGGCCGGGCAGCAGACCGGCAACGTGCCGCTCCTGCCCGTCAATGATGCGCTCACTGACGGCACGCAAACGGTGCAGGTCACCGCCTCGGCCCCCGGCTTTTCGCCCCAAGCCGTCTCGCTGCTGGTCCGGGATGACGACGCGGCACGGGTCGTCTGGTCACTCCTCGCCTCCCCGCAAACCGCCGGCAAGAGCTTCAACGCCACGCTGACCGCGCTCACGGTGGATGGCACCGTCGCACTCGCCTACACCGGCCGCGTCGCCGTGACCGCCGTCGATGACGCCGGCGAGGTCGCGCTGCGCGAGGGCACGTTTAATTTTTACAAAGGCGTCAGCCTCCTTGCCCTCACCGTGAACAAGGCCAGCACGTCCCTGCGCTTGCGCGCCACCCCCACCGGACTGCCCGCCATCGAAAGCCCCACGATTCAGGTCCAAGGCGG
>JBILJE010000392.1:0-2596 GCA_044377395.1 Rariglobus sp.
CGGCATTGATCGTCCAGCGCTTGGGCTGGCCGCGTAGGCGATCGAGTTCGGTGGAGGCGTCGCGGCGCAAGCGATTGAGCTCGCTCATGGGCAACATCACCGCGCCTTCGAGGTGCGAGCTGAGCACGCCGAGTTGAAAGGGCGTGCCGCCGAGGCGCCCGAGCTGCTCTTCGAGTCGTTGCTGGGTGAGCGGTTGGTTCTGGGCGGACGCAAGCAGGACCTGGCTGTCGAGTTGAACCACGTGGCCCTCGCGGTCGTTTAAGATCAGGGTGAGCGGGGTGCCGGCGTGGCCGTGGACGGCGACATCAACGGCGCGGGTGAAGCGTATTTTTTCGCCTTCAAAGGTGGTGCGCAGCTCGCGGTCGAGCGCGGGGTCGTTGTTTTTCCAGAGCAGATTCCCAGGGCGGATCTTGCGGAAGTTAATGTCACCATGACCGAAGCGCAGCACGGTTTCCGCCGGTTGGCCGTCGCGCGGGCGCTGGGGCTCGACCTGGTAAACGCGGCCGCCCTCCTCGCCTGCGGCGTGGTTGCCGGCGTCGAAGACGACCCCGTCGCCGGGTTTGAGGGCGCTCTCAAGGCGGAGGGCGACATGGTCGTCGCCGACGCGTGAAATTGTCCCCAGTAGAACGCCGCGCTTGGTGCCGAAGCGGCCGTGGGCGAGCTCCTGATTTTGGATACCGTTAAACCAGCCGGTGTAGAGGCCGCGCGAGAACGTCATCGAGAGTTCGTAGCGGGCGCGTGCGGAGTCGAACGGCACGCTGCCGACATCCGCCAGCTCGGAAAAGATTTTGTCGAGCGCCTTGCGGTAAACGCGGGTGATGCTGGCGACGTATTCCGGCGACTTGAGGCGGCCCTCGATTTTAAGTGAGGCCACCCCGGCCTTCACCAGCTCGGGAAGAACGTCCAGTCCGGCGAGGTCCTGCGGGCTGAGCAGGTATTTGCGGTCGCCGAGTGGGACGACTTGGCCGTCAGAAATGAGGTCGTAGGGCAGGCGGCAGGCCTGGGCACATTCACCGCGGTTGGCCGAGCGTCCGCCGAGCGATTCGCTGGTCAGGCATTGGCCGGAATAGGCGACACAGAGCGCCCCGTGGACGAACACTTCAAGGGGCAGCGGAGTCAGGGCGGAGGCGCGCTGGGCGGCCTGAATGGCCTCGATTTCCTTGATCGAGTTTTCGCGCGCGAGCACGACGAGTTCGGCGCCCAAGTCGCGGGCGAACGCCACGCCGGCGTCGCCGGTCACGGTCATCTGCGTCGAGCCGTGGATAGGGAAGTCGGGTGAGATTTTGCGGATGAGTCGGCAGATGCCGATGTCCTGGACGATGGCGGCATCGACGCCGGAGGCGATGATGGTGCGCAGGTAGTCCTCGGCGTCGGGAAGTTCGGCGGTAAAGACGAGGACGTTAAAGGTAACGTAGCCGCGCACGCCGCGCTTATGGAGAAACTCCATGATCGCGGGCAGGTCGGCCTGGGTGAAGTTTTTGGCCCGCATGCGGGCGTTGAACCGTTCGAGGCCGAAGTAAACCGCGTCGGCCCCGTTCTCGACGGCGGCGCGCACGCATTCCCAGTCGCCGGCGGGCGCAAGCAGCTCGGGGCGCATCCGTAATGGAGGCTGCGAGGTCGGGCTGGCGGCTGAAGCGGGGGATGCGGAAAGTGAGTCGGCGGGCATGGTCGTGGAGCGGACGATGAGAATCAGTCGGAAAGGGGCAAGCCCCGCACCGCGGCTTCGGCAAGAGGGTTTGGCGAGCGGGCGGCTTGCCGCACTGGCAATGCAGTGGAGCGGAATTTATCCAGTTGCTGGGTCGGGACGCTCACCCAGCGATGGCGACGCCAGTTGAATCTGTTTGGGCACAAAAAAACCGTGACCGGGAAGGTCGCGGTTTTTTAACAAGGAGGTTTTAGCCGGTGGGCTTAGACCTTCTCGACGAGGCCGGCCTTGATGGCCTTGACCGAAACGAGAACGCGCTTGGTGCCGCCATTGGCGGTCCGAATGCGGATCTTTTGCAAGTTCGGACGGAACTTACGGGAGGTGATCGAGGTGATGTGCGTGCCGATGCCGCCGCTTTTCTTCGACTGACCCTTGCGGTGAATGATGGATCCCACAGTGGGACGTTTGCCGGTGATTGCGCAGATTCTAGCCATATAAAAGGTTGTTAAAGGGTCACAGGTAAAAGTCGGGGCCAGTCCGAAGCAAGGGCAAAGTTTAGTCCTTTTTAACTGGGACTAATCTCTTCGCCCGCCTGGAGCCGTGCGGTCGCCAGCGCCGATTTTTACCGCCTCGCGTGTAGGACTTGGAATTTTTGGCCCAAATGCGAGGGGTGCAGCAGCTGCAGCAGCGCGAGTTTGCGCGGGCTCACACGCGTGGCTTCCGCCGCCATCGCTTGCGCTAGAAACGCCTCGGCGTGGTGAATAAAAAACGCCTCCTGGGACTCTACGCGACTGCCGGTGCAGCCCGCCGTGTCCAGCGCGGCCTGCAACCAATCCCAGCAGACGTGCCCGGTGAGATCCTGCTGCCCGGCGCGGGCGAGCAGTTCGTTGGTTTGGGTATGCTGGAAATACGCACGCGCCGTCCCCGCCGGCGTGGCGGTGGCCAGCTCGG
>JBILJE010000112.1:0-9086 GCA_044377395.1 Rariglobus sp.
TTGGTCAAACCGGGGTCGCCCTGACGCGAGCAGCGGCCGCGCAACTGGCGGTCAACACGACGCGATTCGTGGCGCTCGGTGCCGATGACGTAGAGTCCGCCGGCCTCGCGCACGCCCTCGCCCAGTTTGATGTCGGTGCCGCGGCCGGCCATGTTGGTGGCAATGGTCACGGCGCCGCGCTGGCCGGCGCGGGTGATGATTTCGGCCTCCTGCTCGTGGTACTTGGCGTTGAGCACGGTGTGGATAACGCCGGCGCGTTTAAGCAGGCGGGAGAGCACCTCGGAGGACTCCACCGAGACCGTGCCGACGAGCACCGGCTGGCCTCGCTTGTTGGCACTCTCGATCTCGGTGACCACGGCGTTAAACTTATCGCGGCGGGTTTTGAAAATGGAGTCGTTGCGGTCGATGCGGATGCAGGGCTGGTTGGTCGGGATGACCTGCACTGAGAGTTTGTAAATGTCGTTGAACTCCAGCGCCTCGGTCTCGGCGGTGCCGGTCATGCCGGCGAGCTTATCGTAAAGGCGGAAGTAGTTCTGGATCGTGATGGTCGCGTAGGTGCGCGTCTCGCGCTCGATGTTCACGTTCTCCTTGGCTTCGACGGCCTGGTGCAGACCCTCCGACCAGCGGCGGCCGGGCATGACGCGACCGGTGTTCTCGTCGACGATCATGACCTTGCCCTCGGCAACCACGTACTCGACGTCGCGCTCATAAAGTGAATACGCGCGCAGCAGCTGCGAGATGGCGTGAATCTCCTCGGAGATTTCCGCGTAACGGTTTTGCGACTTCGCCTTGATCTCCTCGCGCTGTTCCGGCGTGAGGTCGGTGCGACGCTCCAGCTCGCTGAACTCGGTGGCGAGGTCGGGCATCATGAATGCATCGGGGTTGTCGGGGCGCAGGCGGGTGCGGCCCATCTCGCTCAAGTCGGCCTGGTGCTGGCGCTCGTCGATCGAGAAGTAGAGTTCTTCCTTGAGCGCGTAGAGCTCGGTCTTCTGGAAGTCGCTGTTCATCTCGGTCTCGGTTTTGTCGAGCAGCTTGCGCCACTCGGGAGTCTCCATGAGGCGCAGCAACTGCTTGTTCTTGGGGTGGCCGATTTTGACCTGCAAGAGTTTGACTGCGGCGGCCTGGCGCTCGGCCGGGGTGAGGTCGGGCTTTTCGAGCAGCGCCTTGGCGTCGTTGGCCATGCGGTTGACCAGGCGGATCTGGTCGTTGACGAGCGAGTCGATCGTGGGCTTGAGGCGGGAAAACGGCTGTTCGCGCTCGATGGGGGCCGGGCCGGAAATGATCAAAGGGGTGCGGGCTTCGTCGACCAGGATGGAGTCGATTTCGTCGACGATGCAGAACCAGTGGTCGCGCTGAACCTGGTCCTCTTTGCGCGTGGCCATGCCGTTGTCGCGCAGGTAATCGAAGCCGAATTCCGAGGCGGTGCCGTAGGTGATGTCGCGACCGTACATCTCACGACGCAGGTCGGAGGGCATTTGTTGTTGGATACAACCGGTGGTCAGGCCCAGGAAGCTGAACAGGTGGCCCATCCACTCGGAGTCGCGGCGGGCGAGGTAGTCGTTGACCGTGACCAACTGGGTGTTTCGGCCAATGAGCGAGTTGAGATAAAGGGGGAGGGTTGAGACGAGGGTTTTACCTTCGCCGGTGGCCATTTCTGCAATTTTTCCGGAGTGGATCGCGTAGCCGCCGATCAACTGCACGTCGAAGTGGATCATGTTCCAGGTCAGCTCGTGGCCGCAGACCAAGGCTCGAGTGCCGACCAAGCGCCGGGCGGCGTTTTTGACCGTCGCAAACGCCTCGGGCAGGATCTGGTCGAGGGTCTCACCGGCTTTCAAGCGGGCGCGGAACTCGTCGGTTTTGGCGCGTAGTTGATCGTCGGTCAGCGACTGGAAGGCGAGCTCATGCTCGTTGATACGCGTGACGATGGGACGAGCCTTTTCGAGGAACTTGCGATAATGACGACCGGCAAAGCGCTTGAAGAGAAAGGAGAGCATGAATGGGCGGGACCGTAGGGTGGAAACCGAGCTTGGCAAACGACAAAGTGCACAAGTTAAGTGACGATTTCACCCCATCGTAAACGGATTGAGCGCCTACTTGCCACGGTGGCGGTTTCTGGTTTGAACCTGCGCCCTATGTCGAATCCCGAAGCAAAACTGGCCGAACTTGGTTTGAAACTGCCCGCCACCGCCGCCGCCGCAGGCAATTACGTGCCCACGGTACGCTCGGGCAACGTGCTGTACTGTTCCGGGACCATCTCGATTGCAGATGGCAAAATGACCCACGAGGGCCAGGTCGGCAAAGAGCAGACCGTGGCCACCGCCTATGAATCGGCGCGCGTTTGCACCCTGAACACGTTGGCCAACATCAAAGCCGCAGTCGGTTCCCTCGACCAGGTGGCGCGGGTGATCATGGTCAACGGCTTCGTCAACGCGGTGAGCGGTTTTGCCGACAGCCCGGCAGTGATTAACGGTGCCAGCGACCTGCTCGTCGGTGTGTTTGGCGATGCCGGAAAACACGCCCGGGCCGCAGTCGCCGTGGCGGGCCTGCCGCGCAATTCGACCGTCGAAGTGCAGGTGATCGTCGAGCTCAAGGGCTGAAGGGGTGGGGCGGACGGCGGCGGCATCCCTTCCCTGAGCTCACGCTCAAGGCCACGCGCCGATCCACCACACGCCGGTGAACGGGGCGCCCAATGGCCTAAAATCCCCGTGGCCTTGAGCGTGCGCTCAAGGTGTGGAGCCCAATGAGGGCGATCCTATCGCTTCACCTTTTCACTCCCACTGCTGCAAAAACCTCACCAGGAGAGTACCCAGTACTCGTCCTGGCTTACCTTTTGTGCGGCGGCGGCGGGGATCCAGCGTTCTTGAAAGTGCGGACCCCAAGAGTCCGACACGGCGATTTCCTTGGTCGCGCGGTTGTAGCCGATGATCAGGCAGGCGTGGGCCGTCGACGGGTCGGCGTAAAGCTTGTCGATCTCACGCGCAGTCGGGGTGGGCTTCCAGGTGGCGGGATTGCCGGCTTTTTGGCGCGCGGCGCTGTTTTCGTTGGCCATCGTGTTGTAGTCTTCGGTGGAATAAAGCCCCCAAATGAGCGGCCTGCCCTCGTCGATAAAACGCGCCACCGCGCCGACGTTCAGCTGAATCGACACCCGTTCGAGTCCGCGCCCCTGCCGGCTCACGTAGTTGGCGACGCCTTGGACCATCGCGTGGAAACTCGTGCCGCCGCCATAGTCATTGCCGCCGCACGCGGCCAATTCGTACATGTCGGCCGGGATGCCGGCGTAACGCAGGTAACGCTCAAAGGTGGCCGGCACGCAGTAGCCTTTGGGCCCCTGATCCACCATGGGAAGCTGGTCGAGCACGACGTCGCCCCCGGCGCGGCGGGCAACGCGTTCCTTGAGCAAGCGGCGCACCTGGTCGTCGCCGAGCCGGGCCGTGGCCGCCTTGTCCGCAGGCATGATTTTTAACAACACCATCTGGCCTGGGACCTGGCTGACGAGCAGCGCCACCCCATGCCATTCCCAGCGCAGTGAAAGCCGGCCGGAATCGAGCCCGCCGAACAGGGCGCGTTCGCGTTTGGGTTCGCCGAGTCTGGCGGTAAGCCCAGCGGTCAGGGCGGTGAAGTCGCTTTTGAGCGTTTTCTCAAACGCCTTGAGCTCGGCCGGCGTCGGCTGGCTGCGGTCGTTGACGCAGTGTTTGAAGCCGGGGAAATCGCCGCGATTGGCGAATTGTAACAGGATCGAGGTGACGCGTCCCTCGGCGGCCTGCAGTGAGATCATCAACGCCTGCGCACCCAGTACCTCGCGTCCTGGGTGCGGGTAGGCCCGAAAACCCTCGAAATGGGCATTCTTACCCTCGACGGCCAGTTTCAGTCGGTGCGCAACGTCCGAGGGGCTGTCGTCCCAAAGCGTTTCGTCGGCCAGCAAGGGCATGCCGAGCAAAGTGTTAAACGAGTTAAAATCTACGCCGATCGCGGTCTCGGCTGAGGCCGGCAGGTGAGCAGTCGGTTTCTCGGCGAGTTGGGGTGTAGCGGATGGCGCTGGCAATGGGGCCGGCGCCGGCGCGCTGGTCTGTTGGGCGACGTAGGTCAGGTCCTCGGAGCAGAGTTTGGCGAGTGGAAGCGACAGCGTGCGCCCGTCGGGACTGCGCACGTTGACCTGAGTGGGCGTTGCGTTGACAAATTCGGCCACCAGTGTGCGGCCCTGGGTGTCGGTCCAGATGCGGGCGTGGAGAGTGGTAATGCAAAGCAACCCAAGGGCGGCGAGGCGGATGAAGGGGGGCAGGGCTGCTAACATACGATTGTGCGCAAGCTAGGCACGGGCTTTGGCCTAAGGAAATACTCAATCTTTAACCCGAACTCCTGAGTTGGTCGGCGCGATCTGGCGCAACCTGCTGGGCATCTGACCGTTCATTCACCCACTTGAAGCACTATTTAGTGCACCTCGGGGATTCACTCACGATCATCTGCTCCAGCATCTTGCGCCAGCTCATCGCCGCCAACTCAGGAGTTCGGGTTTAACCGATTCCCTCCTTGAAGCCGGAGAGGGTGGGTTGAGTTGCTCCGTCTAACACTGGTCATGCCCCATAGAAAACCGCCTTAATCGGGATGCTTAGAACGGGGTTGTGGCCGACTTGTTTGATTTCCTTCCCCAAAAGTTTCGAGCGCCCGAAAACCAGAACGCAGGTTTTTACAGGCAAACGATAACAAAAAAACGGAAATGCGCCCCATGCGGTGACGCGGTTGCTCGGCACCCGGTAATAATTGCCTCAGGTCCTTCAGTTTGTCCGGTTCCCCCGCCGAGCTGATGCAATTGGGCGACTTTAATATTTTTTAAGTTTATAGGGTGTAATGTGATAAGTGTGGATTGTGGTGTGTGGAATGGGGTTTGCTTTGGTAGGAACCAACTCAAATTCCCTAAGCCTGTGCCTGACCTTTATTTTTGAAATCGTATGAGCACCCCACACGCCACTCCTTCCGCCGCATTACCCGTTGCCCCGCAAACGCTCCTGTTCTTTTTGGCGCAGCGCGAAAACTACCGCGCGCCGCTGTTTTCGGCCAACGAGGTGTTCTGCGGTCCAGATGCGTCTAGCGAGTCCACCGGCGGGCGGCCCACCGTCGTCCAGTGCCCGTTGGGCGAGTTCGATATTTCCGATTTCATTCGCGCTACCCCTGGGTTGGCCAAGCCCGAGCTTTTGATCATCAAGATTGACGCCAGCCTGCGCTGCTGCCCACGGAATCTATTCAAGTTAAAATGCCCTAAAGTATTGATTGTAGGTGATACGCATCACCTGGGCTATCCCTTGGAGCGGGTGATTCGTTACGCCCTGTCTGAGCCGTTTACGCACATCATCATGGATCATACGCGCCACCACGCCCATTTCCTGATGGAGGCGGGGTTAAAAAACGTACACTGGATCCCCGCCGTCGATTTTTCCTTCCTGCCACGCGAGGTGTGTGCCCGGCCTAGCAATCCGCTCACGTTTGTCGGTCAGGTTGGCCGCCATCACCCGTTCCGCCGCTACGCTCTTGATAAGGTGCGCAATGCCGGCTTGCCCCTCGAAATCCTGCGCGGTTCTAACGCCAAAGCCGCCGACATCTACGCGGACTCCCAGATCACCCTGAACGTCAGCCTCAACGGCGACCTTAACCTGCGTGTCTTTGAGTCGCTCGGCGCGGGCGGTTTTCTCCTCACCGATCGGCTTGCGCCCGCTTCCGGCCTTTCGCGGATTTTTGAGGACGGCAAGCACCTCGTCACCTGGGGTTCGGTTGATGAGCTCATCGAAAAAATCCGCTATTACCTCGCGCATCCCGACGAGGCCGCCGTGATCCGTCGCGCTGGACAAGCGGAGCTGTTCGCCAACCACTCTCCAGCGGTTAAAATGCAAGAGGTTTTCGATCTCGTCCATAGTGGTAAGGTTAACCCCCGCTACGATTTAGACGGAGAACGTGCCGACTTGAGTGTGCGCTTTCGGCGCGAGGACATCGACGTCTGTGTCCGCGAGCGCTTTGCCGCCTACCAAGTCGTTCAGGAAGCGCACCGCACCAGCCTCGGCGTGACCGTCTGGTGTGATAATCCCGCCGCGCTGGACAAGTTGGCCGACCTCCCGCGCCTACGCTTTGCCCCAGTCGCCGAGATGCCGGTGATCAACACCGACGGAACGGTGGATTTCCTCTGGATCGAGGGTACCGAGGCCGAGGTGAAATCCCGTTTGTTAGGCCGTTATTTCAAGCGGCTGCTGTTGCCGAAGGAACCCACGGCCGCCCTCAAGGAAACGTTGGCCCAGTTCGGCTACCATGCGGACGCCACGTGCTCCGCCCATTACCGCCTCGAAACCCCAGCTGCACTTCTTAGCCAAGCCGCTGCCGCGTCCCTGACCGAGTTCGTCGCAGCGAATCTTGGTCGGGCGATTGAGTCGGCGCGTTCAGCTGATGAATGCCTCACTTGCGCCGAGCTGGCTGACGCGCAGGAACTCGGCGATTTGCATTTGCGCGCGATTGAGCGGGCGGTCGGGCTGGATCGAAATCACGCGGGAGCGCTCATTGCGTTGGCAGCGGTCACCCTCGGGAAGGGCGATTCCGGTTCAACCTTACTTTATTTGGAGGAGTTGCGCCGGATAGGGCCGTTGCCCGCCGAGGCCGTTGAGCTCTACGACCGTTTGCATGACGCATTCGCAGCACATCCCGACCTTCATAATTACTATGAATACGCCGGTTTATTGCCTCTGCCGCAGGCGGAAAAACCGCGTAAAATTCTGATGGTTACCAATCTCTTTCCGCCGGAAGAGCTGGGTGGCTACGGACGTAAGATGTGGGAGTTTGCTCATTATCTGACGGCGCGTGGCCACACCGTGCGGGTGTTGGCCAGCAGTATTCCGGCGTTGGCCAAGACCCCGAACGACGAAGAGCTGGCTTTGGAGCCCGCCGTGAAGCGCACGCTCCGGATGAAGGGCACGTGGAAAAAGGGGATTCCCGAGTCGATCAACGACCCAGTGGAGCTCATGGCGTGCGACGCCCACAACCGAGCCAGCATCGATCAGGCGATTCATGAGTTGGCACCTGATGTCGTGTTTGCTGGCAACCTGGATTTCCTCGGTGCGAACGTCATTCAGACCGCGTTCGCCCATAATCTGCCGGTCTTGCAAGCACTGGGTAATATCGCTCCGGGATACAGGGTCGATGAGCTGCCGGTGGGCGGCACTTATTGGATCGGCTCCTGCAGCCATTGGAATGCGCGTAAAGTCCAGTCGCTCGGCTACCGGGCGGGACGGGTGGACGTGATTTATCCGGGGGCACGGGTGGACCGCTTTTTTAAACTCAATCTGCCAGATCGGGCCCGTTTGCGGATATGTTTCGTCGGCCTAGTCATGACGTTTAAAGGCGTGCACACACTGGTTGAAGCGTTGGCACATCTCGCGTCGCGCGAGATCGATTTTACCTGTGAGATCGCGGGTGAGTGCACCAAGCCGGAGCTACTCGATACGCTCAAGGGGGTTGCCGTAACCCACGGTTTTGCCGACCGTTTGGCGTTCACCGGTTTCCTCGACCGTACCCGCCTGACGTCTCTATTGGCGCGCACGAACGTGTTGGTTTTTCCAACTATTGTGGAGGAGCCGTTTGGCATTTCCCATGTCGAGGCCATGGCGGCCGGACTGGTGGTGATCACGTCGGGCACGGGCGGGGCCAAGGAAATTGTCACCGACGGGGTCGATGGCCTGCTGTTCCCCGCCGGCGATGCTGTGGCACTGGCTAATCAGCTGTTGCGGCTGCACGAGCAGCCCGAGCTTTTCGCCACTTTGCAGATCGCCAGTCAAAACCGCGCCTTTAATTTTTCGATACCTCGTTCGGGCGATAAAATTGAAAGCCTGATCACCGAGATCATGGCGGCTAATTCGCCGTCATCGCGGGCTTTGATTCCTGAATTTATATAAGGCAGAGGGAAATACTCGCTCAGTACAAAATGGTCCGCTCAAGCGCCTAGGCTTGCTGCAGGACGTTGCTGGGCTGGTGGCTTTTTTGGCGTCCGATCACGGGGTGTTCATCACAGGGCGCAATCACCGGGTAGACGGCGCGCGGGTACAGTCGGCGAGTTAAGCGCTAGTGCGGTAGCCCGCCTGTGGCGGCAAAATCTGCCACCCTTTGGGGGCATACTGGGGTGTTTACCTTACTTGTGGTTTTATTGAAGTTTAATATGCTTATTATTAGTGGTTTACGTGATAATGTTAAATTTGGCCTGAGCTTTGCTTAATAGGGTTTCTCTATGGTTACCCTCGCCAAACACGCCCGCCTTCGCTCCTCACCTAAGTCCAAGGTCGTTCCTGAGTTTGTCCGCCATTACCACGACACGTTGGAGACCGCGTGGAAACACCACGATTGGTCCGACGTCGCCGAGCTAGCCGACGCCTTGCGCCGCTGCTGGCAGGATCGCCGCCAGGTTTTCCTTTGCGGTAATGGTGGCAGCGCCGCTAACGCCATTCACCTGGCCAACGACTTCCTCTACGGCGTCGCTAAGGCCGATGGGCGCGGCCTGCGCGTCACGGCCCTGACCTCCAATTCCGCGGTAATGACCTGCCTCGGTAACGACATCGGTTACGCGGACATTTTTTCCCAACAACTCTCTGTCCTGGCCGAGCCCGGCGACCTTCTGCTGGCGTTTTCCGGCAGCGGCAACTCGCCGAACATCGTCAAGGCCCTCGAACGCGCTCGCGAGCTGAACATGACCAGTTACGCGATCCTCGGTTTTTCCGGCGGCAAATGCCTCACGCTGGCCGACCACCCGATCCACTTCCCGGTCGACGACATGCAGGTGGCCGAAGATCTCCAGGTCATGATCGGCCACATGCTCATGCAGGAGCTTTCGAAACATCCGCGTGGTTGGACCCCTGACGCCCCCAGCGCCCGTTCCAGCGCCGCCCGCAGTTCCCATTAACCGCCCGCCGTTTTCCCATGTCCGAACGCATCGCCATCATCGGTAGCAATTCCTTTTCGGGGGCCAGCTTCGCCCGCCACTGTCTGGCAGAGGGCCTCGAGGTTCTTGGCCTGAGCCGCTCGCACGAGCCGTCGGCCAGTTTCCTGCCCTACCGCTGGTTGCC
>JBILJE010000394.1:0-2579 GCA_044377395.1 Rariglobus sp.
CGACCAGGAAATGGACTCACTGCACCTCGTTACCGACCCTTTTCATGGAGAGTGGAATTACACCATCCTGCCGAAACCAATATCTAAAATCGATACGGTTATTTACTGACAGTCCCTTAGTAGAGTAGAGCGAGCCGCGTGGCGGTAACCCGCCAATGCGGCTCGCTCTACTCTACTTTTTTTACGGTTAAACCCGATCCTGGCTGAGGCCAATTATAGGCCAAATCACTCCGGTATGCACACCTACTGGCGGCGCCATTTGGGCAGCAAAAAGCCCTCAGCCAGCAAAGGCGGAGGGCTAAGGCGAGCCAGCGGCTGAGGCCGCGAGCGCGGAGGGATTACTTGGCAGCGGGGGCGCTCACCGGCTCGGTGACAGCGCTCACGGGAGCAGCGGCCTCGGGAGCAGCGGCGGGAGGAGCCTTGAAGTCGAGCAGTTCAACTTCGAACAGCAGCGTGGCGGCCGGAGGGATGGTCGGAGGACGTCCCTCTTCGCCGTAGGCCAGCTGGAAGGGAACGTAGAGCTTGATCTTGCCGCCCTTGGCGATCTTTTGCACGCCCTCGGTCCAGCCGGGGATCACGCCATTGAGGGGGAATTCGACGGGCTCACCGCGTTGCACGGAGCTGTCGAACACAGTGCCGTCAACCAGGGTGCCGGTGTAGTGAACCTTAACCACATCCGTGGCCTTGGGGAAAGCGCCGGTGCCGGGGGTGACGATCTCGTAGTTCAGACCGCTGGGCAGGGCGACCACGCCGGGCTTGCCCTTGAGGGTGTCGAAGAACTTGGCGCTCAGGGCGTCGTTCTTGGCCTTCTGTTTGGCGGTGTATTCGGCCTGTTTGGCCTGCATGAATTTGTCGAGCTCAGGGCCGACTTCGTCGATCTTGAACGGCGACTCGGCGCCGCTGGCGGAAGCCTGGATGCCCTTGATGATGGCGGCGGTCTGCTCGGCGGTGAAACCGAGTTCGCTCAGGCCCATACGACGGCCGACGAACCAGCCGAAGGTTTCGAGCAGCTGGGGCTCGGTGAACTTGGCGACCGCAGGAGCAGCGGCCGGGGCAGCCGCTGCAGGAGCGGTATCTTGAGCGGACAGAACAGCAACCGAGCTAATGGCAAGCAGGGCGGCCTTGATCGTGGAGGTTAATTTCATAGTTTGGGGAAGATAAGAAACGGGAAAACGGAATTTGTGCCGTTATAAATAGTAACTTTACGAACAACCCCACGGCCCATGGCAACTTTTTACTCCCGACTCGCGTAAGTTCTTAACTCCGCACCTAGTTCCCCAACACCCCATGCACCCCGATCTCTTTTGGACGAGCCAAGATGGTCAGATTCTAACCGTTAAAAACAAAGATGCCCGCACCGTCAGCCTCCAGCTGGCCTTCTGGCCGCGCAACGTCGGCGAACTGGAGTTCTGGGGCGAGCACCTAGGACAGCTCAACTTCACCGAACGCAGCACCCTCGCGCGCATCGGCATCGAAATGATCCCCAAGGGCCCGGGCGTCATCGAGGAAGGCCGCCTCATCCTTGAGGCCGAGGCCTTTCTCTACGACGACAGTTTCCCCAACGCCGGTTACTGGAAAAAACTCCTCCGCCCCGGTGTGGCCGTGGGCCGCCTGTTTTACGCGCCGGAGTCAGCCAAGCTCGCCACCGCCGAAATCTGGGACGCGGTTCAGACCAACCGCATCAAACTGCCCAACACCATCAGCATCGACCGGCTCGGGCGCGTTTTCCTCACCCCGCATCACGTCCGCTACACCCTCAACGCCCGCCTCAAGCGCCCCGACTTCGAGCGCATGGTCAGCGGCGAAGCCGGCCGCGGCTACCTCGACAAAGTTCAAATTCGCCAGGAAACCAACTTGCTCACCATCGGCCCGCGCTCAGGCGTGCTCACCAGTTGCTCGATGTACCTCAAAGAGCACTACGTCCTGCTCAACCGCGGCGAGGGAAACTTCGGCATCCACACCAGCGCCGTCCTGCTCGACCCGGTAAAAACCTTCGGCACCAACATCATGTTGGAGATCTACAACACCGGCACGCAGCCGGTGGTTAACCCCATGGTTTCGGTGGAGATTTTCAACGCGCCCACCGTCACCACCAACGGCCAGGCGCCCGCCGACCCCGTATTTAAATCCCTGCTACGCCGCCGAACCCGCCTGCTGACCACGGCCACCGAGGTGTTTGCCACGATCGACACGCTGCCGCCCCAAACCGCGCCCGCCGCCAAGCCCCGCACCCGCATCTCCGTGCGCGGCCAGAGCGCGACCATGGAGAACTTCAGCCTGTTCCTGCGCACCGCCGGCGGCTCCGCGCCCAAACCCGATACGCTCACCACCTGCGGCTACCGCACCATGGTCGATGCCCTCGCCGCCGCCCCCGCCGACACCGATACCCTGCTCATCGACTACTTCCCCAACCTGCTCGAAAACATCGAGCTGTTGACGCACCTGCCTGAGCTCAAATTACGCCGCATCATCTTCCGCCAGCCCTCGCGCACCCACGGCTTCTTTTTATCCAACAACGCCCACGGCCGCCTCCAGACTTACAACGACCTCGGCATCGACGTGTATTGGTTCAACACCGC
>JBILJE010000113.1:0-9018 GCA_044377395.1 Rariglobus sp.
GCAGGGCCACGAACAGGGTGTAGCCGCGCTGGTTGGCGCGTCGCGTGGCGTGGCGCACGAGCCGATGGTCGATGCTGGCCTCGACGGAGGAGAGAATCATCCAGAGGGTGCGGGTCTGGCCGCCGGCTAGGTGGCGCGCGAGCAGGTGCGGGCGGTAGCCGAGGCTCAGGGCGAGGCGCTGGATGTGCTCGCAGGTGGCCGGGGCCACGCTTCGGTCGTTTCGCAGACCGCGCGAGATGGTCGAGATGTCGAGCTGGCAGATCTCGGCAATATCTTTGAGCTTGATACGGGCCATGCGGGTGGGAGGCGAAAAGGGCGCGACGGCAGGCACCGGACGTCGGCGGGTGAGGTGGGATGTTCCCCCGGTCGGGCGACGCCTGAAGGCGGTCGCGCCGGGAGGTGGGGCTGGTCAAAAAATGAATCGGGGTGGGCCGGCGGCCCCCCCCCCGATCGCTCGGACGGCACCGGGGGGGGGGCGAGAGGTGATTCGTTTACCGGTTCGAAGCGGCGGTGCGCTTGGCCCGGCGACGCGAGCCCAGACCGAAGGCCAGGGCGGCGAGGCCGGCGAGGCCGGCAAACGTCGAGGGCTCGGGGATGGCAGAGGCAACCATGAGCGTTCCAGTGCCTTTGAAAACGGTTCCCCCGAACAAAGCATTGAGTTCGTCCTTATCGTATACTTCGCCGGCGGTAAGAAAAAGGGAAGGGCTGCCGGTTAAGACCACGGAACCCACGGTTTCGGTCGCGGTGCTGGCAAAATCGAGGTTAATGATCGTCCCTGCGCCAAAGGTGAGGGTCGCGGTGTCGGCGATCGAGTCGGCGTTGCCTAGGGTCAGGGTGGTGAGGTTGTTGCTCACCGTGATGTTGCCATCGCCAAAGGTGCCGGCGCCAGAGGTGGCCAAGTGTCCTGCGGACACGGTGGTTCCACCGGTGTAGGTGTTGTCTGCGGTGAGCGTCCACTTGCCGGTGCCTAACTTAATCAAGCTATTGTTACCGTCACCATTTGACCTATCGCCTCCGATGACGCCTCCGATGACGTTGTTTTCAGTGTTACTCCCGTTCAGGGTGAATGCCTTCGTGGTGCCTCCAACAGTGTTTTTGATGGTGCCAGTGAATGTGACAGGGGCGGCATCGAAGGTGGCGTTGCTGGTAATTACTAATGTCCCATTGCTTGTGGAGGCCGACTGTATGATGTTGTTGCTTACAGTGCCGCTGTGAGAGGTTGCCAGGAAAGCGGAGTTGCTATTATTACTGTTAAAATTGAGCGTGCCTAATCCAAGCCCTGCGGCATTGGCCAGTGTCACTGCTCCATTACTGAGGATGACACCACCTTGAAAACTGTTCGCTGCCGACAGGGTCAGGTTGCCTTGTCCCTGTTTGGTCAGTGTGTTAGTGCTGTTTGTACTGCTGATGGTACCGCCGACCGTGACGTTGTTAGTGCTGGTACCAGCGTTGGTGGTTATGGTGCGATTGCCGTTCAGGATGAGGTTAGGATTAATCGTCAGGTTTGAGTTAGCGGCGGTGCCGGAAAACCCGATGTTGCCCCCCAGCGTGATGGCGTTGGGGCCCGCGATAGTAAACTCCCCAGGACTAGTGGTGCGATCGTAGTTGATGCTGGTCGCGGTGATGCCGGTCCGGTCGTTGGTGGCCGTCCCGGTGCCGTTGAAAGTGTACGCGCCCGAAGAGTTGATCGCCGGTGCGGTTCCCCCGACCCATTTGGTGCCGTCGCTCCAATTTCCGTCGCCGGCACCGGTTACCCAAGTCTGAGCGTGCAGAACGGGGATGGAAGCGCCGAGGGCGAGGATCGCGGCAAGGAGGATGTTGGTTTGGGTTTTTTTCATTAGGAAGATAGTTTTTTAGGGTGATTAGCGGGGTAATGGGTGGGGGAGGAAAGAGGGTTTCGTGGCCAGGCCCGCTGAGGCGGGGCGAGATAATGAGTGTGTTGGCACTTGTTGGATATCGTGGTGAAACAGGGTAAAATATTTCTGGCGAGAGGGGTTTTACGAACATCGTTTCGTGAAAAAAACGGGGACAAGCTCACGTTGTTCGTTTTTCCGTTTGGCATGAAAATCATAGTGGCGATTCTTCTAATTATGGCGCCATTTCCGCCGTGCGATTTTAACCCGAACTCCTGAGTTGGCGGCGATGAGCTGGCGCAAGATGCTGGAGCAGCATGATCGTGAGTGAATCCCCGAGGTGCACTAAATAGTGCTTCGAGTGGGTGAATGAACGGTCAGATGCCCAGCAGGTTGCGCCAGATCGCGCCGACCAACTCAGGAGTTCGGGTTTAATGGGATGAGAGACACCTATGAGATGGTGAATGGGAGCTACAACAAGAGGTCGGTTCCGGATGGCACTTAGTTAAGGGGGCTGATCGGTGTATCTGACTTAGGTCGCCCCTTTGGGGCTTTTATCGTTACCTCATGATTCCTAGGGCGTTGCCCTAGGCTGGGATGGAACGCCCCTTTGGGGCTGCGCTGCCTAACTAAGTGCCATTCTGGTCATACTCTTTATCAGCCAAACCGGGTCTTTAACGCAAAGTCGCAAAGTCGCAGAGGCGCAAAGAAAGCCTTCGCTCAAAACGAGTTGTCTCATACTTCGCGCCTTAGCGTCCTTGCGTTAAAAGTCCTGAATAGCTGTGTAATGGGGCTAAGGTGCTTGCCGCCTGATAGTGAGTTTAGGGGGCGCTCGCCCGCACGCGGATGAAGATGCGATTAAGGGAGCGTTGGGCGACGGGCAGTATGACGGTCGCTGACTCGTACGGATGCTCGCCGCCGATGCTCACGTACATGACGGTCATGAGCGAGACCGGGGTAAACGTCTGCCAGGTATTGAGGTCGGTGGAATACTCGTGAACATAGCTTATGCCGCTGCTCGCCGGTATGCGGCGGTTGTAGCTGAACTGACCGAGGGTGGGCAGCTCGGCGGTGTCGATGTGGAGGCCCCTGCCGTCGCCGGCCCCCGTAGGATTTAGGACGAAGGCGTAGTTGAAGAAGTTGGTGCGTCCTTCCACTGTGGTTACGTCGGCTGCTGCCCCGGTGATCGCGTTTTGCGCGCACCAGCGGGCGAATTGGCTGAACGTGAAGACAATGCTGTTGCCGACGACTCTCAGCTTGCCGGCCGGGCCGGAGATTTGCACGGACCCGAGCGAGCCGGTGATGCCTCCCGTCGTCACCAGGGTATAGGAGTCCGCCGCGACGAAGGGTGGAACCGTCAGTTCCACCTTGTTCCCTGCGGTCAGGACCAGGTTCCCGCTGACGCGGAGGGCCTGTTGGCCGGTCGGCGAGGCCGCGACGTCCAGCAGCAGGCGACCGCCGCTGGCGACGGTGACGCTGCCGCCGATTCGTCCGGTGCCAGTCAAGGTGGCGCCGGATGCGACGGTGACGGCGGTAGTGCCAAGGGCGCCCAGGGTGCCTGTGATGGCGAGGGTGCCGGCGTTCACGCTGGTGGTGCCAGTGTAAGCGCTGGTGCCAGCGAGGACCCAGCGGCCTGTGCCGCTTTTCACCAGCGAGGTGACTCCGCCGAGGCCGAGGCCGTTGCCGATTCCGGGCGAGAAAACATTGTCACCCGTATTGGTGCCGGTGAGCGTGAGGGTGCGCGAGCCGCTGCCGCCGTAGGCAAGCGCACCGGTGGCGGTGAAGCTGAGCGTGTGCGCCGGATCGATCGCGGAGGAGTCGAGGGTGCCGGAGCTTGAATTTGCCGAGCCGAGGGTAAACAGCCGGTTGGTCGATGCCACGTTGGCGAAGCTGTGCCGGAGGGTTCCGCCCCCCAGGATCAGGTCGGCCGGGTTGCTGGTGGCCGAGCCTTTGCCCAGATCGCTGTCGGTGTTTACATTGGCAAAGGTCTTTGCCTCCCAGACGCCACCCAGTAGGGAGAGCGGGCCGGTGAAACTCGAGGCCGCGTTGTGGAGCGTCACCCGGCCGGTGCCGGTCTTCAGGATACCCCCGGTGCCGCCGATCCGGCCGGGCAGTTCGAAATTGCCGCTGCCGGCGAGGGTGAGGGTAAACGCACCGAGGTTGATGTTGGGGGCGCTGTCACTGGTGAATTGAAACGAGCCGGTGCTGTTGTTGGTCCAGGTTTGCGGGGCGGCAAGCACCAGGCTGATTTTCTTCAATGCGACATTGCCCTCGGCGATCTGCAGGCCGCCGGAGCCGGCATTGAGGTTGATGCCAGCCGCGCCGAGGGTGAGCGTACGCGAGGCCACGTTGTCGGTGAACAGGCGAGTTGCACCCGAATTGATCACCTCGATGCCCTCGATTGCGACGTCTCCGGAGAGCGTGACGGTGGTGGCGGCGTTGAGGGCGGGGGAGTTGAAGACCGCACGCTGGTCGGCACCGGGGGCGGCGGGGGGATTGCTGCCGGTGCCGTTGCGGTGCGTGTTCCAGTTGGCGGGCGTGCTCCAGAGGGTGTTGACGCCGCCGCCATCCCACGCGCGCTCATTCGTCGGCGGGGTGGTTGCGTATAGTCCGGCGGCGGTAAACACGGTATCCAATTCCTGCGCCCAGAGCTGAAAGCCGGCGGGCGAGAGGTGGAGCCCGTCCGAGTAGAGGCCGCTGGTGCCTACGGCCGTGAAGCGGGCATTGACGTCGCAGATCGAGACGAAGGGCAGGCCGGCTAGCTCGGTTTTCAGCTTGGTGTTCACCACATTCTGGCGGGTGACTCCGGTGGGCATGATGGTGCTCACGATGATGGGCAGATCGGCCCGGTGAGCGCGCAGAGCCTGAATGATGGCCTTGATGTTGTTGACGATGATGGTGGCGATCGCGTCGGTGTCGGGTCCGTAGGTGATGTCATTGGTGCCGATGAGCAGGCTCACGCCCTTCGGGTTCACCGCGATGACATCCTGGATACGGGTGAGCAAGCCACGCGACATGTCGCCGCTGATGCCCATGTTCAGCACCTGCCCGTTAAACAGGGGGAAGGCGGCGGCCAGGTCCGCCTGTGGCCAGAGGTCGGTGATCGAGTCGCCGAGGAAGACCATCTTGCCCTGGTTTGCAGCGGTGGCCGCCGCCCAAGCGTCGCGGTGTTCCTTCCACTGGGTGTAAAAAGCCGTGTAGCTCGTGATCGGCCCTTGGTCGGCCTTGCCGGCGCACTGGTTCCACGGCGGCAGTGCCTTGCTGCCGGCGAGGGTGGCGAACGGAACCTCAATTTGGCCACGTACTTGGGCAAATATCCACTCCGGCAGGGACGGCTGGCCGGAGATGAAGCTCGTCGAGTTGAGGCCGATAAAATGCTCAAATGAGAGGTTTATGCGGTTGTACTCGCTGTAGAGGATGGAGGGGCGCGCCGTTTCGAGGGCGCTCACCATTTCGCGGGTGCGGGCCACGGGGACGAGGGCGTTGTTTTCCCAACTGTGCGCCGCCCAGATAGGGGGCAAGGTGGGGGCCACACTGGCGATCTTGGTGCTGTCTCCGCCGCCAAGTATGGGGACGGCGGCGGCCCAGCGGGCACCTTCGCGTTGCAGCAGGTCCCACACGGCGTAGCCGCCCTGGTTGAAGCCGACGAGGTAGAGCCGATTGTCGTCGATCGGGAGCGGACTGGTCTGAAGCGCATCGATCGCCTCGCGCAGCAGCCGCAGCTCGGTGTTCTGGGTGGTCTGGAACGGGCTGTTTGCGGTTTTCACAAACTCGCTCCACTCCCTGCCCTGCGGGCAAATCGGGACAAGGATGTGGCACTTGCGGGTAGCCTGTTCGGCGATGAAACGGGTGGCGGCCAGAGCCAGCATCGGTTTGCCCGCTGAATCTTTACCGGGCAACACCACCACGAGCGGGTAGCCTGCCGCGGGCGGCGTGCCGCCGCTCGGGGAGAAGAGCCGGTAGCCGAGTGAAAGCCCGTCGGTGGCGGTGTAGGTTTGCTCCGTGAAGCTGTCCGGAAGGGCGTATTTCCAGCTTTCCGACGATGATTCATTGGTCAAGACCTGCAGGGCACCCGCCTGCGAGAGGACGGTGGTGGTGCCGCTGGTCACGCTTACGCGGTAACGCGCGCCATGATTGGCGAGGGCCGCCGTCACCGTGAGCCGATCGGTGGTACCTGCGATCGTTGCAAAGGTGTTGCTGCCTGCGGGAGCCATTTCCCATTTGAAGGTGGGCGCGGTCGCGCCGGAAATGGCCACGCTGAAGGTGGCCGTGGTACCGTCTTTGACTACGGCGTCCACCACGTTGCGGGTGAAGCGCACAGTGCTGGACGGCACCCAAGTCGCATACAGGGTGGTGGGGGCGGTGATGGTGAAGGTGGCATTCGCTTCGTAGAGGGTGCCGCTGCCGTCGGGGCGGGTATTCCAACCCTTGAAGGTGTGGCCCGACTTGGACAGCGTCGCGCTGTTGGCGCGCACCGTCACCGTGGCGCGGTTGGCGTACGTGGTCGCGTCGGAGGGCACGGTGCCGCTGGAGGCGCCGTTGGCGTCGTAGCGCACGGTGGGCGCGTTGATCGCGGTGATCAGCGGCTTGAGTGCGGCCGCCCAGACTTTGTAGCCGTCGTCGTCAAGATGAACCCCGTTGTCGGGGGGCATTGGTAGCATAAGGTCCGGGTCGGCCAAGCCACTGGGGAGAATGAGCTGATCCCAAATGTCGATCATCTGCACCAGCGGGTCGGTGGCGGGGAGGTTCCGCGCATTCAGTGCGGCTCGCAAGAGCTTCAATTCCGCCATGAAGGTGCCTTGGGTCGGGAAGACATTCACCACGATGATCGGGGTGGTGGGAAACTTGGAGCGCAGATTACGGACGCACCACACGACCCCGTCGACCGCGGGCTCGAGTCCTGTCTCCGGGAGAAAGTTCATGTTGTTGTGTCCGATTTGTAGGACCACGACCTTGGGATTAATGGTTCCGACGAGATTGGCATGGTCGAGCCGCCAGAGCACATTGTAGGTTTTGTCGCCGCCGATGCCGAGATTGACGAAGGGAGTCGTTCCGAAGTGAGCCGTCCAGGCCGGGGTAATCGTTGGCATCTGTCCGCCGCCCCATTGGGAGGTGATGCTATCGCCGATCAGAAGGATTTCCGCATTCGGGGTGGCCGCGATCTTTGCGACCTGAGCGGCATGCGTATTGAGCCAAGCTGCGGGGTCGGCTCCGTCTGCGGAGCCCCAGTTTCCGGCCACGGGGGTAAACGGAAAGACTTCCATTATCTGGGGAGCGTTGGGGCCGGCTTCCCTACCCGGGCGACGAGCCGCTTCACTCTTGAGCACCACATAATCGCGTGCCGCCTGGCTGATCGGCCAACCGGTCAGTTGTGGGTCCATCAATCCTTTGTTGTAGTTATCGTAGGGATAGAGGAACTGGGTGCCATACTGGGCGTAAAGGTTGAGGTTAGCGGTGATCCGGATGCGATCGCCGGGGAAGTAGCGGGTGCCGGTGCCGTCGGCGGCGGTGGTCCAGCCGAGGAAGGGGGCACCGGTCTTCACCAAGCTCGCCTTGTCGGCGATGATGACCAGATCATTGATTGGGCGCGGGCTCGCGTAGTCGACCGGCGCGGTGCCAGTGGTCGGGCTGTTGCCATGATAGACCACCGAGTAGGTGACGGTCGAGGGGGTCCACTTCGCATACAGCGTGGTGGCTTGGGCGATCGCAAAGGTGGCGGCGGCCGCATAGGTCGTGCCGGTGCCATTGGCGGCGGTGTTCCACCCGCCGAAGGTGTGGCCGGAGCGGCTAAGGGTGGGGGCGTTGGCCACGGTGACGGTTGCGCCGGGTATGTATGGGCTGGCGGTATCCACGGGGACGGTGCCCGTGCTGTGCCCGTTGCCATCGTAAGCCAGCGGATAGGTGATGCCCGTGTAATTCCACCGGGCAAAGAGCACCAGGTTGCGGTTTAAGACGACCGTATCGCCTGCGGCGTAGTTGGTGCCGGTGCCATTGGCGGCGGTGTTCCAGCCGAGGAAATTATAGTTCGCGCCCCGGGTAAGGTTGCCCGTATTGCCCACGATGGTGGCGGTGGAGCCGGGGACGTAGGGACTGCCCACCGCGACGGGCACGGTGCCGCCGGTGTGCCCGTTGCCCGAGTAGGTGAGGGTGTAGGCCGAGGGACGTTCGAACTGGATGTCGTCCAAGTAGAAGATCGGCTGAGCAAAGTCACTTGCTATGCGGAGCCCCGACACTTGCGTCGCACCGTCGGCACCGAGGGCGCTGAGCGGGACGGTGTGCTTGGTCCAGGTGTTGGCGGCGGGCTTCGGTATGACCCACCTCTGCGGATTATCCACTCCCGGCCTGATCAGGCTGACAAAAATATCCCGGGTACGGTTAGCCGCGGCGGTTGTGCCCCCGTGAATCCAGAACGACAAGGACGCGAAGGGGGAGGCGTCGAATCCCGAAGTGGTGAACTGCATCGCGCCGACTCCAGTGATCGTGCAGGCGATAGACCGGTTGCCGGCCTTGACCGGAGTGGTGTTGGTGATGTTCTCAGTAATGCCATAAGGGGTTGATTCCCAAACCCCCCGCACGAAATCATCGAAAACGGGCAAAGGTACCGAGGCAGCCGGCTCTGTTTCGAAACGCACGTCGTCAATGTAAAAAGTGGTGGCCGTGCCGTCCTCTTCCCGGATTTCGAGCATGGTTAAATCGGGCCTGTTATCGATCCCTAGATCCGTCAGGGGAACGGTAAAGCGGGTCCATTCGTTGGCTTTGGGTATCGGCACGGGAATGGTCGGAACAGCGAGGGTGCCGCCACCGTCGACAAATATGGTGGCCTTTACCGAAAGGTTCTGGCCGCCGGTGGCACCACCGTGCACTTGAAAGGAGAGTGACTTGTAGGGGGTGGTATTGAAGCGGATCAGGGGGATGTTAAACCGCAATCCTCGCGTGATCCTAGTGCCGCCCGCTGTCGTCGTGACGGCTATGGAGTTTGAACCGCTGTAAACGGGCGAGGTGTTGGAATAATTCGCGACGACACCATATGGGTTGTCTGTCCAATTTTGGCGCAGCAGGTCATCGTAGATAGTGCCGGCCACGGACGCCACGGCTTCACTTGTGAAATGGATATCATCCAAGTAGTACGTTATCCCGCTGGGAGTTTCCTCGATAATGCGTAGGC
>JBILJE010000395.1:0-2555 GCA_044377395.1 Rariglobus sp.
ATGTCGTGGTCTTTTTCCAAAACTTCGGCGGCGGCCAAGGAGTGCAGCACGCAGCGGCCGTAGGTGACGATGGTCAGGTCGGTGCCGGTGCGTTTCACGTCGGCGAGGCCGAGCGGGATGAGCTCTTCGGTGTCGGGAACCTCGCCCTTTTCACCGTAGAGAATGGTGTTTTCGAGGAAGAAGCACGGGTCGTTGTCGCGAATGGCGGACTTGAGCAGGCCCTTGGCGTCGCGGGCGGTGGCCGGCACGATGACCTTAACGCCAGGGTGGTTGGCGAGAACGTTTTCGGGGGTGTGCGAGTGGGTGGCACCGACGTTGGTGCCTCCATTGGCTGGGCCGCGGATCACGATCGGGCAGTTGATTAAACCGCCGGACATGTAGCGGACGTTGGCCGCGTTGTTCAAAATCTGGTCGAAGGCGACCGAGTAGAACGACCAGAACATGAGCTCCATCACGGGACGGATGCCGAGCATGGATGCACCCACGCCCATGCCGATAAAGCCGGCTTCGGAAATGGGGGTGTCGACGATGCGGTCGGGGCCGAATTTTTCGAGCAGGCCCTCGGAGACCTTGTAGGCGCCGTTGAATTGGGCGACTTCTTCGCCCATAAGGACGACGTTTTCGTCGCGGGTGAGTTCTTCGGCAAGGGCGGCGCGGATGGCTTCGCGGTAAGTTAAAACGGCCATGTTAAAAAAGGAAAATGAGGAAGGTGCTGTGGTGAGGTGAAGCCCGTGGAGCGCGAGGTTCTTAGTCGAAGAACAGGCGGCCCTTGGAGGTGCGCTGGCTGGGGTTGTCGACCTCCCAGTAAACGTCCTTTTGGATGTCGTCGACGGTGGGGAAGGGGCTCATTTCGGCGAATTCGGCGGCGAGTTCAGACTCGTTGACGGCCTCGGTGTTGATCTGTTCGACCAGCGCGTCGGTGAGCACGCCTTCTTTGAGGAGGGCGGCTTGATAAACTTGGATCGGGTCCTTGGTGCGACGGTACTCCTCGATTTCCTCCTTGGTACGGTAGGTTTTGTCGGGGTCGGCGACCGAGTGGCCGCGGTAGCGGTAGGTGTCGATCTCGACGACGGAGGGCAGGTTTTTTTCGCGGGCGAGAGTGAGGAACTTGTCCATCGTCGCGCGGACCTCGTAAACATCGTGGCCGAAGCAGGTGCCCCAGTTCATACCGTAGGCTTCGGCGCGTTGGGCGAGGCCGGGGCCGGCGGAGGAGCGGTCTTGGCTGGTGCCCATGGAGTAACCGTTGTTTTCAACGACGAAGACCACCGGAAGGTTCCACAGCGCAGCGAGGTTATAGGCCTCGTGAACGGCGCCTTGGTTAACGGCACCGTCACCCATGAAAGCCATGGCGGCGCCCTTGAGTTTGCGGTATTTTACGGCGTAGGCCAGGCCGGTGCCGAGCGGGATTTGGCCGCCGACGATACCGTGGCCGCCCCAGTAGTTGAGCGAGGGGGCGAAGTAGTGCATCGAGCCGCCTTTGCCCTTGGAGCAACCGGTGATTTTACCGTAAAGCTCGGCCATCAGCGCCTTGGTGTCCATGCCGACAGCGATGGCGTGGGCGTGGTCGCGGTAGGCGGTGATGACGTGGTCGTTTGGACCCATCAGCGAGCAGCAGCCGACGGCAACCGCTTCCTGGCCGATGTAAAGGTGGAGGAAGCCGCCGATTTTTTTGGACTGGTAGGCGCGCAATGAGCGCTCCTCGAAGCGGCGGATGCGCACCATCTTACGATGGATTTCGATTTTACCTTCGTTGGACAACGCGGAGTTGATCGGGGCCGAGGCGTGGGAGCCGGCGCAGGCGACGGGGGCTTCGACTTTGTTGTCGGCGTTGGGTACAGCTTTATTGCTCACGGGTTAAATCGAGTTGGATGTTAAAGCGGCGCAGTCTTTGGCGGATAACTTAGAAATCAAGAATTGTTTAAGGCAGTTATAAGAGAGAAAGGGTGGGGGAAGCGAAGGGTTTTAAGCGGTGCGTGGCGCTGCGAACGCTTGCGGCGGGACGACCGCTGGTTCGTCCGTGTTCGAGCCAGATCACACGGAGGTGGTCCCTGCCTCGATCCCGCGCTTCGCCCGGAGGGACGCCCTCCGTGTCGTCCGTGGCCCTGAGCGTGAGCGCAGGGTGGCTGAGCGCCTCAACGTTAACGCAATAACCCCTATTCGTTTGGCGCCCTGGGCGTGATTTGCTCAACCGTGATCTTTAACGGGGAATCGGGGTGGCAGTCGGCGCGTAACGCGACGAAGTGCCCACGGTGGTTATCGTAGATCGGCCAAAGCGCGTTCCGGTCGGAATCGGGGATAGCGAGGGCTTCGATGGCTGTTCGGGAGAAAAAGCCGAAACGTCCCTCGGCCATTGCCGGCGGAAGGCGGGTGAGGGGACGTTTGCAATCGAAGAGGAACATTAACCAGTGCGCGCTGCCCTCATAGGACTTTTCGGCAATCATGGCAAAAAGGTGGAGATCGCCTGCGGTGATGATGTGGCCGGTCTCTTCGGCCGTTTCACGAACGGCACATTCAAAGGGCGATTCGCCCGTTGCCGTCTCCAATTTGCCGCCAAT
>JBILJE010000404.1:0-2552 GCA_044377395.1 Rariglobus sp.
GCTCTATCACCGCCTGCTTAAACCCGGTCAGCACCACGAGGCGGTGAGCACACGTCCCCGTCTGCTCTGCGGAGCGACCCGGCAGAGCGAACACTCCGGTCAACGCCGCCTGGACGTGCGCTTGAGCCATGCCGAGGCACCTCGCCTGAGTGAACTCATCACAAAACTGGCCAGATGGTTACATGGCATCCTTCATAATGCGGAGCAATGGAGTGTCGCCCAGCGCTGGGGGCAAATCGTAGCGAGGATTTTACAGGAAAACTTCCCTGTCCTCGGCCCTGAACCGCCGTTGGCCACCGCCCCAAGCTGATCGCGCTTCCGTTCAGCCTGCCGCAACACCCTCGAACCTCATCTATCCGACGGGCAACGCCCGCCGGCCGCACTTTCTATTGCCGGATTTAGGTTTATTGCACCAATCCAAGTAGGCACCTGAGCCTGGTGTTGTTGAACGCATCAGATGTCGATGTCGCCGGCTAGGCGGGCGGCTTTACGCTTTTTCCAGTCCCAATACCAGGCGACCAAAATAGAGATCTCGTAAAGTATATAAAGCGGGACGGCCATGGAGACCTGGGTAATCACTTCCGGGGTGGTGAGCAGGGCGCCCAAAACCAGGCAGAGGACAATGACATGGCGGCGATATTTGGCGAGTTGATGGTGGTTCAAGATCCCGAGTTTCACCAAAATCAGGACGATGACCGGAAATTGAAAGCCAATGCCCATGCCGAGAATAAACTGGGTGACGAACTTGATGTATTCGTCGGCCCGCCAGGTGTAGGCATCGAAGCCCATGAGTTGTGAATACTCAATAGACGCGCGCAGGGCAATCGGCAGGAGCAGGAAATACGTTAATGAAATGCCTGCCATAAATAGCAGCGAGCCCCAGCCAACCCAGTGAAAGATGATTTTTTTTTCGTTCAGGTTGAAGGCAGGGAAAATGAACGAGCCCATGAAGTAGGCCCAAAACGGGCAGGACAGGATAATCCCGCCATAAATCGCGACACGAAAGGCGAGAAAGAAGCCTTCGGCTGGGCCAAAGTTATGGAGTTTTACCCGCGAGGCTACCGTGCCGGTAGCGGTTTGGGGGTCCAGCTCAAGAGTGGCGACTTGTTTGCCGTCGATCACGGCTGAACCGACGTGAAACAAAACCTGGGGCGCCAGCCCTTCAGGCAGGCCTTTGAATTGTTCGGGGTCGACGGTGTAGGGGCCCAGTTTGGCGTCTCCGATTTGAAAGCTGACCGTCGGCTTGGGCGTCGCGAACATGTTCATGTGCCGAATCGGGTACTCCAAGATATTCATCAGTTTGTCGCTGATGAAGAGGCAAAGGAAGACCGCGACGGAAATAGCTATCACTGAGCGAGTCAATGCTTTGCGCAGGTCGTCCAGGTGTGCCCAGAAGGTCTTTCTGTCTACCGAAGCGGGTGAATCGTCGTCATCTAAGGAAGGTTGGGACATGGCAAAGTTCAGCAGAAAGCCTGATTGGACTGAGGAAATCCAGCGCTTTAAGCGAGAGGCAGGCGGATGGTACTCGATTCGTTGGCCACAAAAATCACGAGATGACACAAAAACGAGCCAGCACGGACGTGACTGATGCGGGAACGGATGATTTGGCCGCAAAAAGGCGCAGGAGTCGCAAAAAAGGGGATCCACTAGGAACGCACTTATAATTCTAGGGAGATAAAATGGAATTTGGGGGCTCGAGGTTTTCGGTGGGGATAACCGATCCATTGGCCACAAAAATCACGAGATGACACAAAAACGAGCCAGCACGGACGTGACTGATGCGGGAACGGATGATTTGGCCGCAAAAAGGCGCAGGAGTCGCAAAAAAGGGGGCGCGTGGGGACTCTGAAGGTGACTGGAAAAAAATGAGATAAGCTGCGCTGCGGTGTCTCGTTGGAACCGTCGGTTAACTTTAAAATTAGCGTAATTTAGCGTTCATTCGCGGTGAAAATCCTTTGTTAGCTGTTTGGTTGTTGGGTTCGTTCTAAGCGCTTGCACCGGTGCGCTTCGCCATTGGACAGTGTTGGTTTTCATCCATGGCGCTTCTCTGCATCGACATTGGCAATACCCACACGCACTTCGGCGTGGTCGCGGACGACGATACCACCTCCGACCTCGGCGTGGTTAATACCGCCACCCTCGAAGACCCCGCCACTGGGCTTCCCCGGGTGCTCACCGAGCTCGCCCGCAATTGCCCGCTCATTGTCGGCATCGCGTTTTGCTCGGTGGTGCCGGCCGCCAACTCGCGCCTGCGTGCCGTTTTGGCCGCCCATTCGGCTTTGCCGGTGTTTCAACTCACTCACGAGTGCCGGCTGGGCCTGCCCATTACGTATCCCAAACCCGCAGAAATCGGGCAGGATCGGCTGGCCAATGCCACCGCAGCCCACGCTCTAGGCGGCAGCCCGGCGGTGGTGATCGACTCGGGCACGGCGGTGACTTTCGACGTGATCACCCAATACGGGGGCTACGAGGGCGGAATTATCGCGCCGGGCTTGGAGGTCACGCGGCGCTACTTGCACGAGCGCACCGCTCAACTGCCGTTGCTCGACGAC